>CAZKOJ010000025.1:0-33858 GCA_964554365.1 uncultured Clostridium sp.
TTTAGGGGTATAGTCTCATAAAAGAAAAAAACAAGTAAAGCATGCAACGTTATGTTTGAATAAGACAAGGAAATAGATGCCACCGATAGTTGTAGTATCAAAGGGTTCTGCTGACGCAGTATGACATAAAATAGACTAGCAGACTGACTAGTTATTTTTTTGAATGTGCCTAAAAAGATGATTGGGGTGTGGAGTTGGAACATGGAGTATGGTGCCCTTTAACTGTAACAAAAGAGGGAAGTTCTAAAGCATTTGCAATAGAAGCTGTGAATTTAATTAATAGTAGGCAGGTTAAAAAATTAAATGCTATATGGCTTGAGGTAACAGGATGTTCAGGAAACATTATTTCTTTTTTAAATAGTGAAAATCCTGGACTTAATTACATTTTAACTGAACTAGTTAATTTAACATATAATAATACATTAATGACTTCAGAAGGAGATTTTGCTTTTAAAGAATTTTTAGACACGCTTAATACTGAGTTTATATTATTAGTGGATGGAGCAATTTCTACAAAAGAAAATGGTTTTTATAATATTATTGCCAATTATAATGAAAGGCCCATTACTGCTTTAGAGGCTATAAAAATGGCTGGAGAAAAAGCAAAGTATGTTGTAGCGGTAGGAACTTGTGCTTCTTATGGTGGAGTTTCTGCAGCTAAGCCTAATCCTTCTGGAAGTAAAGATGTGCAGACAGTAATAAATCGTGAAGTTATAAAACTGCCTGGATGTCCTTGTCATCCAGATTGGGTAGTAGGAACATTGGCACATTTGGTTGCCTTTGGAAAGCCAGAACTAGATAGTGAAGGAAGACCCCTGCTTTTCTATGGAGTAACTATACACGATACTTGTACAAGAAGAGGAAGTTTTGATAAAGGCATCTTTGCTAAAAAATTTGGAGAAGAAGGCTGCATGTTTAAATTAGGATGTAGAGGTCCAGTAACAAAGACAGATTGTCCAAGACGAAAATGGAATGGATATGTTAACTGACCTATTGGTGATAATACTACTTGCATTGGATGTGCACAGCCAAGGTTTCCAGATGGCATGGAACCATTTGTAAGATATTAGGAGGGCTTTATGGGAAAAACTATTACAATTGATCCCATCACAAGAATAAGTGGTTTTTTAGAAACTAAAGTAGAAGTAGAAGAAAATACCATTGTAAATGCAGAAACCAGTGGGTTGTTATTTAGAGGGTTTGAAAAGATGTTAAAAAGCAGGCAGCCTTTAGATGCTATATATTTTACTGAAAGAATATGCGGTATATGTTCTGCTGCACATGCTTTAGCATCTACAGCAGCTTTAGAAGATGCTCTAAAAGTGCAGGTAAGCATAAATGATTTATATATACGTGATTTGATGCATGGTTTTGAGCTTATGCAGAATCATTTAAGACATTTTTATAATTTAACTATACCAAGTTATGTGAAAATGCCAGATATAAAGCCTTTGTATTCTCAACAATATAGTGATTATAGACTACCAGAACAATTAAACAAAAAAATAAGTGAAAGTATTCAATATAGTAGATTAGCTCATGAAGGATTGGCGACCTTGGGAGGAAAGGCTCCTCATACACATGGCATTCATACACATGGCATTTTTGTGGGTGGAGTTACTGTTAATATTGATTCATATAAATTAATAAAGGTTAAATCTATTATTGCTGCCTTAAAGCAGTTTATCAATGATTTTATGATAGAGGATGTGTATACAATTTCTAAATATTATCCAGATTATTTTGAAAAAGGAAAAGCTTATGGTGACTTTATGAGCTATGGACTTTTTTATAAGTATACTGATAAGGAAATAAGCTATGTGAAGCCCTCAGTTTTAATAAATGGACAAAAATCTAATTTAGATAGTAATAAAATTACAGAGAATATACTTCATACCTGGTACGTAAGTGATAAAGAAACAGAAAAGCCTAATGAAGACACTGAGGATTCTATTAATTTGTCTAAAAAAGGAGGTTATAGTTTTATAAAATCTCCTCATTATGATGGATATTCTATGGAAGTGGGCCCTTTGGCAAGATTAATACTTGCTGGTGAATATACGGGAGGTAGTTCCTGCATGGATAGAAACATTGCTAGAGTATTAGAAACAAAAAAAGTTATAGAAATAATGGAAAAATTATCACAGCGCATTCAGTTACTACCTAACAACCAAAAAGTATATGACATTCCAGACCAAGCCTTTGGTGTAGGATTAATTGATACTACTAGAGGCGCATTAGGACATTGGGTGAAAATAGAAAATAAACTTATAAAGTACTATAACATCATTACTCCTACAGTTTGGAATATAAGTCCTAAAAATGCAGAAGGAAGACCGGGAGTTGGAGAAAAATCCTTAATAGGAACAAAAATAAACAATGTAAAAGAACCTGTAGAAGTGGGCAGAATTATTAGATCCTTTGACCCTTGCGTTTCCTGTGCAACTCATTTAATAAGTGATAAGTATGAGCCAATTGATATTCAGGTTTTAGCATGAAGATTAAGGTCATTGCCATAGGAAACACTTTGATGGAGGATGATGGGGTTGGCATTGTTGTAACAGAAAAAATAAGAGAAGAACTTATAAATAACAATGTAGAGGTTATAATTTGTGAAACAGACGTTGAATATTGTATTTCTTCAATAGAAGAAGGAGATTTTATATTTTTCATAGATGCTACTTGTTATGGTATAAATCCAGGAGAAATAACAATCTCCACTTTAGAAAACTATAAATATGAGAAAAAGTCTTATAGTCAACACAGCTACAGTGCAGTGGATTTAATAAAGCTATATTATAAATCTGTAAAGGGATATATTATTGGCATTGAAGTAAGTAGTGTTAGCTTCAAATTAGGACTTAGTGATGAATTAGAAAGTAAAATTGATATAATTTCAAAAGAAGTTTTAAAAGAAATTCTTTTATGGGATAGAAGCATTAGTATCAAGTACTAATGGTAAAAACATTAGCAAGCTTACCCATAAAGAGAAAACTAAAAGTTTCATAGCGTAAAATTAATTTATATTGAGAGGGGAATAAATATGCATGATACTATATTATTAAGTAAAATATCACAGGCCATGGAGGAATGTTGTAAGCATAGTAAAATTTTAAAAGTAAATAAATTAGTTGTAATTGTAAATGAGGATAGTCATGTTAATTCAGGTAATCTTTATGATTATCTTAGAAGTTACAATGAAAATCTAATAGAACAACGCACCGAAATTGAGGTTGAAATAGGAGATTTAGCAGATCAAACTGCAATTATTAGAAGTATAGAAGGTGACATAGCTGAACAATAGCTATATAAACAATCGTAAGAGAAGATATTTATTAAACATATATGGAATAGTGCAGGGAGTTGGGTTTAGACCTTTTGTTTATAATAAGGCAAAGGAGTTTAAAATCTCTGGTTGGGTAAATAATTCTGGTGGTTCAGTGGTTATTGATTTTACTGGAACTAAAAAAATATTAAAAGTTTTGTATTAGCCATTGTTAAAGAACCACCTACCCTTGCTATTATAAAAAAAGTGAAATGTTCTTCTTTAGAATATTTCACTTATGATGACTTTACTATTAAAGAAAGTACAAAAAAATCTGATACAGTAAAATTTATATCACCAGATATAGGCATTTGTGATAAATGTGTTAAAGATATTATGAATAAAAATAATAAAAGATATAAATATGCTTTTACAAATTGTACTGAGTGTGGACCTAGATATTCTATTATAAAAGCGTTACCGTATGACAGAAGTAGTACGACTATGGATTTGTTTAAAATGTGTAATAGTTGTGAAAAAGAATATACAAACCCTTTAGGTAGAAGGTTTCACGCACAGCCTAATTGTTGTGAAAAATGTGGACCTTCTCTTATGCTTATAAATAATAAAAGAGAAATTATACAATGTGAGGATGTAATTGATAAGACTATTGAATTAATAAAGGCAGGAGAAATTCTTGCTATCAAAGGAATAGGTGGTTTCCATTTAGTTTGTAATGGTAGAGATGAATCAGCCATAACCAAGCTTAGAAAAAGAAAAAGACGACCACATAAACCATTGGCCATTATGATGAAAAATTTAGATGTTGTAAAAGAGTTTTGTAATGTAGGAGAAAAAGAAGAGATGGTTTTAACTAGTAACAAAAAGCCTATTGTACTTTTGAAAAAAAAGTCTGGAGCCATACTACCATACAACATAGCAGCAAATCATAGAAACTTGGGGGTTATGCTACCGTATACTCCTTTGCATTATTTATTGCTTGAAAAAGAAGTAGATATACTCATAATGACCAGTGGAAACATAAGTGGTTCTTCTATTGAATATAAAAATAGTGAAGCATTAGAAAGACTAAATAATATAGCAGATTATTTTTTATTGAACAATAGAGAAATTCATGTTCCAATTGATGATTCGGTAGTTAAGGTATTTAATAGTGAAGAGTGTATAGTCCGTAGAGGAAGAGGATATACACCTTTTATAGAAAAGTTAGGAGTAAAAGATAATATTATAGCTTTAGGTGCGGATCAAAAAAGTAGCTTTTCTCTTTCTAAAAATGGATATGTGTATACTAGTCAGCATTTAGGGGATTTAAAAGATTTATCTTGCTATAAAAGCTATGAATATGTTTTGAAGCATTTAATAACCTTATTAGACATAGAGCCTAAAGTATGGGTACAAGATATGCATCCTTTATATATTACAAGGTCGTATGATAATAGTAAAAAAGGAAGAAAAATTGGAGTGCAGCATCATCATGCTCACATGGTTAGTTGTATGGCGGAAAATAATATTTCAAATAAAGTTATTGGGGTCATTTATGATGGAACAGGCTTCGGAATAGACGGTAATATATGGGGTGGAGAATTATTGGTTGGAACAAGGACTTCTTTTAATAGAGTAGGGTATTTTGAATATGTAAGTATACAAGGAGGAGACAATTCTGTTAAAGAACCTTGGAGATGTGCAGCTAGTTACTTATATTCTTTAGGCTATGAAATAAAAGATTTTATTAAGAACGTGGATAAAGATAAGGTAGAAGGGGTTATACAAGCCTTAGATGCAAATTTAAACTGTTATAGTTCTTCTAGCGTGGGACGATTATTTGATGCTGTATCAGCTTTAATAGGACTTAAAAATTATATTACTTATGATGGTGAAGGGGCTATAGAATTGGAAAATATAGTGGATAAAAATATTAAAGAAAACTATAACTATCATATAGATAATATAAAGGATATTTTTCAGATCAGATATAAGGATATTATTCATGGCGTATTAAAGGATTTACAAAGAAAGATATGTAAGTCCATCATATCAGCTAAATTTCATAACACAATTTCAAAGATTACTTGTGATTTAGTTTTCACAATATCAGAGTTATATGAAATTAATGAAGTAGTTTTAAGTGGAGGGGTATTTGAAAATCAATATTTGCTTAAATCTATTTATAACAATCTTACACATAAGGGGCTTAAGGTGTTTTATAATTCTAAAACGCCTATAAATGATGGAGGAGTTTCTTTTGGTCAAATAGCTGTTGCCAGCGCTATTCTTGAAGAAGAGGAGAAAAATTATGTGTCTTGCTATACCAGCTCGAATAAAATTTATTAATGGAAATTTGGCAGATGTAGATATTATGGGAGTAGAAAAAAAGGTAGATATACAGCTTATAGAAAATCCAAGAGTAGAGGATTATATATTGGTACATGCAGGTTTTGGAATACAAAAAATTGATGTAGAATATTTTAATTATCTACAAAATATGTTTCAAAAGGAAATAGATAATGAGGAAAATATATGAGTAAAGAAGATACTATAATTGGTTTAGTTAACAAAATTAAAAGGTGTGAACTACAGGGTTTTTCTATTATGGAAGTGTGCGGTACCCATACTCAAAATATATCAAAGTTAGGTATAAGAGAATTGTTTTATCCTAAAATAAACTTAATATCAGGGCCAGGATGTCCAGTTTGTGTAACTTCTGAAGGCTATATAGATGCAGCTATAGAAATTTTAAATAGAAAAAATATGATTTTAACAACCTTTGGAGACTTGATGAAAGTTAAGGGTAGTACGGGAAATCTAATAGATCAAAGAGAAAAAGGAAAAAAAATTAATATAGTGTATTCGCCTTTAGATGCTGTTAAAATTGCAGAGGAAAATAAGGATTCTGAGGTAGTGTTTTTGGCAGTAGGATTTGAGACTACTGCTCCTTTAATTGCACTCTCCATAAAAAAAGCAAAAGAAAACAATATTAATAATTTTTCTGTTTTAAGTACCTTAAAGGTTATGAAACCAGTACTTAATAAAATATTAGATGATGAAAATCATAAAATACAAGGCATTATATGTCCAGGGCATGTAGCAGTTATAAAGGGTGCTGATTATTTTAGATTTATAACGGAGGATTACAATATTCCAGCAGTAGTATCGGGTTTTAAAAGTTTAGATATTATATCAGCAATATATTTTTTAATAAAACAGAAAGATGTGAAAAAAAAGCAGTTTGAAAATTTATATAAAACTTGTGTAACTTCAAGTGGAAATTTATTTGCTAATGAAATTATGGAAGAAGTGTTTTTTTATGACCAGTGTACTTGGAGAGGTATCGGTGAAATTTCCGAATCAGGATTATATGTGAACAATAAATATGAAGAGTTTAATGCTCTAAAGAAATTTAATCTCACCATAAAAGAAGAAAATAAAAATAATTATTGTGTTTGTGGTGAAATTATACTAGGAAAGAAATTTCCTCATAATTGTAAGTTCTTTGGTGCGGAATGCACGCCAGAGTCTCCTATTGGTCCTTGTATGGTGTCTTCAGAGGGGGCTTGTTCTATATATTATAAATATGGGGGTAAAAAACATTATGAAAGAAACTATTAAATTAGTCCATGGTGATGGTGGTAAATATACTAATGAATTAATTGAAGGTATTTTTTACAAATATTTCAACAACAGTATATTAACTAATGGCATAGATGCAGCAGTGTTTCCTGTAAAACAGGGTAAGATGGCCGTTACTACAGATTCTTTTGTGGTAAAGCCTCTATTTTTTCCAGGGGGAGATATTGGCAAACTAGCAGTTTGTGGTACTATTAATGACTTAGCAGTATCAGGTGCAAAGCCCCTGTATTTAAGTTCTTCTTTTATTATAGAAGAAGGTTTTTCAACAGAAACTCTTGAATGGATAGTTAAATCTATGGCCAAGCAGTGTATTCAGTCAGGAGTGAAAATTGTAACAGGGGATACAAAGGTAGTGGAAAAAGGAAGTATAGATGAAATTTTTATAAATACTGCTGGAATTGGTATAATTGAAAATAATTATGAAATAAAATCTATTGAATCGGGAGATAAAATTATTGTTAGCGGAAACATAGGGGAACATGGTGCTGCTATAGCTATTGAAAGATACAATATAAAATTAAAAGGTGATTTTAAAAGTGACTGTGCTTCTGTTTATGAAATTACAAATATACTTAAAGAATATTATCCATTTATAAAAATTATGAAAGATCCTACTAGAGGTGGATTAGTTACGATTTTAAATGAACTTTCTAATCTTTCAGGGTTAGGAGTAAAGCTTATGGAAGGAAGCATACCTATTGCAAAACATATAGCAGCAGTAAATGAAATTTTAGGTTTAGATCCTTTGTATATGGCTTGTGAAGGAAGGGTTGTTTTGGTAGTAAAAAGGGAAGTTGCTGAGGAAATATTGGATAAAATTCATAGGTTAGAGCAGTGTAAAGATGCAAGAATTATAGGAAGTTTTATTGAAGAACCATGCCAAATTGTGTATATGGAAAATATTTTTGGAGGAAAAAGAATATTAAATATGTTAGATGGAGAAATGCTACCAAGGATATGTTAAAAATTATGGGTGTGTATAACCATTAAAATGTGTTACAATTATTTGAAAAAGTAAATTCTAGTGGTGGGTCTTATTGGAAAAGGAAAATGTTATAGATATTTACCACGAATTACAAAATTACATTATAAGGAGGATTTAGAGTGAGTTATTGCGGAAAATGCGGTGCTGAAGTAAAAGAAGAAGCTAAGTTTTGTTCTAAATGTGGTACTCCACAAAAAAAAGTGGTTAAATCAAATAATATTAGTATTGAAAAGAGTTATGATGATAATGATTTTACGCAGATAATACCTAAAGTACAACCTGGTTCAACACCGGGTATGGAACATGAAGATTATGAAGATTCAGATAACAAATCCTTAAATGGAGTAATTATAGGTGCGTTAATTGGAATAATTATTTTAGCAGTAGGATTTGGTGGATATTATTTTTATGGAAAAAAGAACAATTCATCAAATGTGCAAAACACTTCAACGGAAACAACAGAAAAAATGTCAGCTAATAAAAATGATACAGCAGAGGAAAAGGGCACTGCATCAAAAGATGGCAAAGAAGTAGATAAGTCAAATAAAACAGATAATATAAGCAATACAAATAACACAAGTAATAATGCTAAATCTAGTGATTATATTTTTTATAATAGTGCTAGTGTAAGACTTACAGATACTCAAGTAAATTCTTTAAGTCGAGAAACTCTAGCTATTTCAAGAAATGAAATATTTGCAAGACACGGATACATATTTGAAACAGAACCATACAAAAGCTATTTTAATAATAAAACCTGGTACAAGTCTAATGCTAGTTTCAAAGGTAGCGATGAAGAACTTAATGAAGTAGAAAAATACAATGTTAAGTTATTTCTTAAATATGAGGATAGAAAATAAAAAAATTGCTGTTGTTATTCAGTAAAAATGTAATAACAAAATGCGTGCTACTTTAAATTATATGTAAATTTTAGGGACGTTTCATGACTGTTATGTTTTTTGATAAGCATTTATAAGTTGTGAAACGTCTTTTTTAAATTTTTTTAAAATAAAATGAATATTTTGGAGGAATTTTATAAATTTTGTAGAATAAAAATATAATTAACTTTAAATAAAACAATTACAAAGGAGAAAACGAATGAAGTATTGTGAAAAGTGTGGCTCGAAAATTGAAGCAGGGGATATGTTTTGTAATAATTGTGGTGCAAAACAGTTCGATGAAAGCGAAAAATTTACTGCAGGCAATAATTCTGGTAATTTAAATTCTTACAGAAACTTAAAAGAACAGGTGAATTTTTCAGATGCATCAGGTATTTTATTGAAAATGCTCTTAAAGCCTGTTTCAGGATCAAAGCAGTTTATTAAAAATAATGAAAAAGGTTCTGTTATAGGAATAACAATAATACTTACCCTCATGCAAGGATTTTTAGGGGTATGGAAGGTAAATCAAGTTATTTCTAGTTTGCAAAACATGGCTGTAGAGTTTGTACAAAAAATTGCAGGTTTTATGAATTTAATAGAACCAGGTGCAGCAACAAAATTACTAGATACCAAAGATATAATGAAAATGACAGGTGAAATAAATAAGATGAAGGCTTTTATAAAAATACCATATGGAAATATATTTATACAAAACAGTGTTGAATTTTTAATTGCAATTGGAATACTCTTTATAATTATATACCTCGGAACTAATATTTTATCAAAAAATAGCAGCCGACCATTTAAAATATATAAAACAGCACTTATTGTTTCAGTGCCAGCTTTATATTTTGAATTATTTTCAATTATAGTTTCTTATTTATCATTTTATGTAGGCTTTGGTGTAAGTTTAATAGGAATAATAATTTCAATAGTATGTTTAGCAATAGCCATAAAAGAAAGTTTAGATATAGATGAAAATCATTGTGCATTTATTGTTTCAGTTTCATGCATAGCAGTTTTAATTGGTGTTTTAGCTTGTGTACAGAAATTTACAGCAGCTAATATATCCGATGTAATAATGTCTGTTACAAACATTATGAAAAATTTCTAAAATAGGAGGAATTAACGTGAAGTTTTGTACTAAGTGTGGTGCTAAGTTAGAAATAGGGAAAAATATTTGTCACCAATGTGGTTATGATTTAAGCTTTAGGGAAAATAAAATTAATAAAACAAATGAAAATAATGATCAATTTACAAGTAATTCTAAATATAAAAAAAATGGTTTAGTCATTTCTATGAAATCCAAAATGAGTATTATAGCAATCGGAATTATAGCAGTATTATTAATTACATTTTTTATGGTGTGTAATTCATTAACAAAATCATCTAAAGTACTTGAAAAGTTTGAAAAGGCTGTTGCTTCAGGTAATAAAGGCGATCTAGTTAATATACTTTATTGTGATGATAACAGAATGGAAATCGACGAAAAAAGTGTTTTAGTGTTATTAAATTATTTTAAGGACAATCCTTCTTATTTAAATACAGTAATAAAAGATTTAAATAAAGATGTGGTTAAACTAGGAGAAACAAATAATTTATCTGGAATGAATAAAAATGATTATCAAGGTATATTAAGCTTTAAATATACAGGAAAAAAGTTTTTGTTTTTTCCTAATTACAAAATAGCAATAAGGCCATCTTTCATTCAAGTTAGCACAGGCATAAAAGATGTAGTGATTTCATTAAATGACAAAGAAATTGGAAAAAGCGATAGTGATAAATATACTAAAGAATTTGGACCTTTTATACCAGGGAAATATAAGGTTTTGGCAAGTTATAAAGGGAAGTATACGTCTTTAAGTGATCCACATGATGTTGATCTTATCACTAGTAGTAATGGCAAGGTAAATGTAGAAATGCTTACAAATCTTAACTATATAAAAGTAAAAAGCGATCATCCAGAAGCACAAATTTTTGTAAATGGTAAAGATACAGGGGTTAAAATTATGGATGCACAAAATTTCGGCCCTTTAAATAGTGATACAAAAGTCTATGCTACTGTTTTGAATAATGGTAATACATTGAAAAGCAATGAATATAATGTAAGACAAGGTGATACAGACACTTATTTAAGTTTTTCGCAATCTGAAAATATGGTTAAAAATGTGGAGAATCAGCTTCATGATCTTATATACTGGTATACGTATTACTTTACACAAGCTGTGAATACAAATAATTTTTCAACTGTAGAATATTATATATATCCAGACAGCGACCTTTATAAAGAACAAAAAACTTATGTTCCTAATACTTATAGTAAGGGTATAAAGGAACGTATTTTATCTTTTAATATAACTTCTTATAAATTAAATGAAGACAACAAATCGGGAACTATAGTTACAGAAGAGATTTATGATATCGAAAGCGGTGGGAAAACTTCAACAAAAACTTTTAAATGTACATATACATTTAAGTATAATGAAGCAAAAAGAAGTTATCAACTTCAAAGCATATCAAATTAAGTATAATCATAGCGGTGAGTTGTTTAGTGTAAAAGGAGATTAGTATAATGCTACTAATCTCCTTTTTGTATATTAAATCCATATATCAAACCCATTATTTAGTTGTTTAAGGTTTGTACTATGAAGAAAGTAATTGAGTAAATATAATGTAAAATAAGTGTGTAGGGAAAGTAAAAACTAAGTATCTTAGTTATTTACTATATAAACATTAACGTTTCTTCTTCCCCAACTTCGTGCTTCAGATTCTGATGGGAAAAACACATCTATTCTATTTCCTTTAATATCTCCACCAGTGTCTGAAGCAATAGCATATCCGTATCCTTCTACATAAACTGTAGAGCCAAGCGGTATAACCCTAGGGTCTACAGCTATAGTGCTATATCCATTTGCATCTCTATTTGTTGCAGTGCCTGATGCTGTAATACCATCTCCTGAATAGGCAGTTGAGTTCATTTGCATTGCCTTTGAGTATGAAATGGATTTTGATGAACCACGAGATAGTGTGCCAGCTTTAGAACTTGTACTACTAGCAGAAGCTAACTGCTTAGAAGCTTTCTCACTAGCTATTAACTCTTTTTCCTTTTCAGTTGCTTTACTAAGAAGCTCTTTTTGTTCTTTTATATCTTTACTCAATGTTGATAAAGTATTTTCATTACTTTTTTTTAAAGATGCCAATTTATTATTAGCAGAATTTAAAGTTTCTTTTTGTTTTACTATAGAGTCTCTTTCAGCTTTTAACTTAGTAATGATGTCTTTGTCAAACCCTATTACTTTTTTAACCATATCAACTCTTGATATAAAATCACTTAAATTTTCTGAGGTTAAAATTATGTCAAGATAGCCATCTGTACCACTTATATACATGGCTCGTACTCTTTTCCTAAACAAATCTTCCTGTGCCTTTGAATTATTTTCTACAACTGCTAATTTAGCATGTGTGTTTTTAATATCTTGAGCAACCTTATTCATATCCTTTTTGCTCTTATCAATTTTTGCTAGTACCTCATCAACTTCCTTGTCCAATTTTTGAACTTTCACCTGTAATTCTTTCTTGTTATCTTGAGTTTCCTTTAATGTAGTTGATGCGTTAGTAGTTGGTGCAGCAAAAACATTACCATTTATTGTTATAGTTAATGTTAGCATCATAATAATAGATAATGCTTTTTTATTCAATTTATTACCCCCCTTAAGCTAAGTATCAACTTGTTTTCATACTTTAAACTTATTAATAAGTTCCATTATATCATTAAAACATACAAAACCTCAAGTTTGTGGAGAGTACATTAACGAATTGTTAGCATTTAAGGTAATAATTTCATTTTAAATATTATTAAAATATACTATGAAAAATATGCAATTAAAATCACAAAAAGGGTATAAACAAAGAATTTTGTTTACACCCTAAGTCTGTAACCAGCTCCCCAAACAGTTTCAACATATTGGGGGTTGGATGGAGATGATTCTATTTTCTCTCTAACTCTTCCAATATGTACTGTAACAGTAGAAGTATCACCAATGGCATCAAGACCCCAAATTTTTTCGAATAATTCATTCCTACTAAATACTCTGTTAGGGGTTTCAGCCATATAAAGTAATAAGTCAAACTCTTTTTGTGCTAGAGTTATTTCAGTACCATTTATAAATACCTGTCTTGAATCCTTTATTATTTCTAGACCTCTTATTACTATAATGTTATTTTTTGATTTTGAGGAGAATTTACTTTTTATTCTCTCGTAATTTTCAATATGAGATTTAACCCTAGCAACTAATTCACCAGGACTAAAAGGTTTTGTGATATAGTCGTCGGCTCCAAGGCTCAAGCCTTTAATTTTATCAATCTCTTCTTTTTTTGCAGAAACCATTAAAACAGGAATCTCTTTTGTTTCTTGTATACTGCGTAAAATACTAAAACCATCAATTTTAGGAAGCATAATATCAAGAATTAATAGGTCAAATTCATTTCCTTTTATAGTATTTAAACCTTGTACACCATCAGTGCATATAGTAACTTCAAAGCCTGAAAGCTCTAAATAATCCTTTTGAAGCTCTGCAATACTTAAGTCATCTTCAACTATTAAAATTCTCTTCATAAAGCCCTCCCTATTTCTAAGCTATTTTTGCCAGTGATATTATTATACTTGTACCTCCACTTTCGTGGGTAATAGCCCATATTTTACCCTTATGTCCTTCTACAATTTGTTTTGCAATGGCAAGACCTAGGCCACTACCTTTTGTTTCACTTCTTGCTAAATCAGCTCTATAAAACCTATCAAATATTTTATTTATATCATTATTATGAATGCCAGATCCATTATCTTTTATTTCAATGATAATACTGGAATTGGTCTCTCTAAGCATTATAGTTATTTGTCCTTGCTCTTTGCCCATATATTTTCGAGAGTTATCAATGATATTAGTTATAACCCTTCTAAGTTTTTCTCTATCAATCATAACATATTTCCATTCCGTTAGATTACTTTCTAAATGGATTTCTATATTAGATTTTTGGAGCAAAGGTGCATTCTCTGAAACACAATAATCAAAATACTCAATAATGTGTGTTTTTTCATAATTAAAAGGAATTTGATTTAAATCTAGTTTAGAGTATAAAAGCAAATCATCAATCATAAGGTCCATTTGTTCGGCCTTTGAATAAATGGTTTTTAAATAACTTTCTACTTTTTCAGGAGTATTTGCTACACCATCTAAAATTCCTTCCACGTATCCTTTTATAGAAGTTAATGGGGTTTTTAAATCATGAGATATACTAGAAACTAATATTTTTCTATTATCATCATACTTCATTTTTGTGCGAACAGAGTCTTTTAGTTGTATCCTCATTTTTTCAAAATCAGCACAAAGTTCCTTTATTTCTTCATCTCCATTTTCTATAATTTCAAAGTTTAAATCACCTCTAGTAATTTCAACAGCAGCCTTTTTTAGAAGGGTTATTGGATTTAAAATTGTCTTTGAAAAAAGATAAGACATAAATATATTAATTACTATAAATGAAATAAAAAATATGAGAATAATAGTTTCAACAAATTTTTTAGAAATATAAAATTGTTCTTTCATAGATGACAAATTTACATGTTCATTAAAAATTTCAGGAGATAAAAGCATAAAAATAAATACTGTTAAAGCTACAATAATAAATGGAATTACAACAGTTATTGTATTAAAAATAATTAAACGTTTTTTTATATTCATTTCTTCACCTTGCATGACTTGTACAGATTTTTAATTTTGTTACAATTCAATGCCTAAAAATCTTTTTTATCAAATAAATAATAGCTTCCTGTGAATAGTAGTATAGCATAACTGCACATCATCATAAACTGACGAAATATTTTTATGAAGGAAATATCATTCATAATCCATAAGGTATACCAATCCATCATACTTGTAAAAAGAATACCAGAATAGCTTGAAAAAATAATTCCTAGTGCTTTAAAAAGAAGAAAAACTAGAATAGATAGAAAGAATACAGCTATTCCACTTTTTAATATATTTGTAAAAAGCACAATAAGTAGTGCCAAAACCACCATAGGAATTAATGTTACTAAGTAAGAAATTAATATTTTAATAATACCTTGTAATGTAAAGGAATTTGAATTGAAAATAAAACCTGCTAAGCTTGAAAAAATCATTACAAATATAAGATTTACTAGTACAAAGAGCATTATAGCAATTAGCTTTGCAGTAAAAAGCTTCAATCTTGTAACTGGTCTTGTAAGCGTAATTTTCATGGTATTTTGAGAAAATTCTCCACAAAAACTATCTATGGTAACAAGTGCAGTAAATAAAGGGAGAATTGTGTTAACAACTACAGAAAGTATAACTAAAGGAAATTCCATACTGGAAGCTCCACGTACCCCAAAACCAGTTCTTAAAACAGTAATAGATAATTGTCCTAATACGATAAAAATAAGTGACACTGCTACCGCCACTAAAATCTTCTTCTTTTTATATAGTTTTTCAATTTCATTAATTAAAGTTGCTTTAAATCCTACCATTTCTTTCTACCTCGCTAATAAAATAATTTTCTAAGGAAGCATAGTTATTTAATATATTTTTAGTAGTATCTACATTAAGCATCTTTCCATTGTATAACACACCAATACGAGTACAGGTAAGTTCCACATCATGGATAAGATGGCTTGAAATAAAAAATGTGGTTTTTTCTTTTTCGGCAAGATCTTTTATAATGTTTCTTACATCAATCATACCCTCAACATCAAGACCATTTAAAGGCTCATCTAATATAATTACTTCAGGCTTAGATAAAATTGAAGCGGCAATTCCCAGTCTTTGCTTCATTCCAAGAGAAAATTTTATTGGTTTTTCATTTTTATTTTTTAAAAGACCCACAAGTTCTAAAACTTCATCTATTCTTTTATCATCAATATTTTCATAATATCTTGAAAACTGCTTTAGATTTTCAAAGGCTGTTAAATAAGGATAAGATTCAGCGGTTTCTATAATACAAGTTACATTTTCCATGGCTTTTTCAAAATCATCTAAAACACTATGTCCAAAAATCTTAACATCACCACTATCAGGCTTTACAAGACCAGTCATGATTTTCATGGCAGTAGTTTTTCCAGCACCATTAGGCCCTAAAAATCCAAAAATGTCACCTTTATGTATGTCAAGATTAATATCTGTTATACCTCTTCCGTTTTTATACAACTTGGAAAGATTTTTTATTTCAATTACCTTTTCCATTTTAAACACCTCCAAATTTATTACTAATTATATAGTTGATAATGGAGAGTTGACAGTAAAGGAAAACTTTCCTTTACTGTCAAATGTCCTTTGTCAATTATTAGTTAAATATTCTACTAAAGCCGTCTTCAGATATAATATTTCCTCTTCTGCCTTCATTTATATTAAAGTTTATTCTTGCTGAATGTTCGTTTATATATAGGTTTCCTTTAATATTTTTGTCTGAAGAGCTAGTAAATTGTGCATCTAAATTCTTATCGTTAAATTTTCCACTAAATTTAAAATCTTTTTTATTAGCGGCATAATCTTCATAACCCTTTGCATATTCTTCATAGTATCTTCCGCTGATATTCTTAGCATCTATAGCTTCAATATTTAGGTGTTTTTCACCTATTTTTTGGAATTTACCTTCTTTTTCTATTAAGATATCAGTTTTGTATTTTCCTATATATTTTTCAGGATTAGATAATTTACTATCATCTCTTTGTACTTGTTTGTCTACTTTTTTGCCAGAAAGATCAGGCTTTTTAACTGTAGTTGAGTTAATATTAGACAACTTTCCTAATAGCTCAAAGGTTAAAGTATGTTCTTTACCATTTTCGTCTTTACCAGAAATAGTTCCAGTACCAAGAACATTTTGGATTAAGCCATCTTTGGATACTACCATATTTCCTTTAACCTCTTTTACAAATATATCCTTTGTAATTTTAGGCATCTTATCCTCATTCCTAGAACTATAATCAAATTGGCTTTTAGATTGAAGAGATACTACTGCGTTAATAAGTGCTGGAATTTGTGATTCATTTAAAGTACCAGATAACTGCTTGCTTCCATCAGAGTTTTTAGTAACTACAACAGAATCTTTTAAATTACCTACAATAGCATCTGATATTTTTTCAATATCTGTAGCATGTTTTTCTTTAAATGGGTTTTTTAAATTTTCAAGTTCTTTAGGAGTTGTATACTCAGTTAAATAATAAATATTTTCATTACTGTTTTTATCTATACGACCATTTCGATCAGAGTAGTGATAACTTTCGTTCTTAGTTCCTCCTTTAAGACTTGATGATACAGTTTCCATAGTTTTATTTGTTACATCACACTTGCTAATGGAATTTTCAGAAGAAACAACAGTACCATTATCCTTTATAACAAAGGACGCATCTAAAGTATAATTGGGAAGTTTAGTAGTACAACTTTCTGCTGTATATTTCATGGAATCTTTAATTTCATCATATCCATTTTTAGATATCACTTCAGCCATAGCAGTAGTTGCAAACATTGCAGTACCAAGGGCAAAACTTAAAATCATTGCTGTTTTTTTCTTGAATTTCATTTTACTCAATCTCCTTTTAGTTTTAAACTTATTTTTTAGGCTCTAGAGCTTTCTATAATTCTATCTTAAAGGAAAGGTCTCTATTTTATATAAACTAATTATAAACAAAATATAAACTCTTTTATAGACAATGGTGATTGAATCGAATATTTATATTTATTATAATTCTGAAACATAAATAATTGCTAATAACAAATATTTATGTTACTTAATTTTATCATAAATAATGAAATTCATTTTAGTATTTTAATGTTAATTCGAATATTTTAATGAGCAATTAATTAAAGTTCAAGAGGTGGAATTATGAAAATAGATTTAGTTTCAGATTTTAATAAAGTACAAAATATAGGTTTAAAAAAAGTAGAAAATAACAGTAAAAATTCAACCGAGTGCCATGAGGTAATTCAACAAAGTACTGTAGATTTACAATCTTCAACACCGGAAGCAGTTACATATACAGCTTCTGGTGGATATAGAAGAAATTTAAACAATAAGGTTATAGAGAATAATGATGTATAAACTGGATTAAATACCTAAATATAATATAAGTAAAGCCTATGCCTATTGGTATGGGCTTCTTTATTTTTTGTTCTTTAAAGATAAAACATTCAATATGTGGTGTTTCATATATTGAATATAGGATATAATGGGATGAAGTCTATTAAGTTGCCTAATTATTAAGTTTTCTATTTTTCTTCAGAAAAATAGTTGCAACTAAAAATAATAACCAACTTAACAATATAGGTACATAAAATGGAGTCTTAAACAACACAATATCCATATATGTTTTAAAAGCATATACAGGCAGTAGAACAAATCCTATGCCTACTAATGGTAAGAAGAAAATGTAGATGTATTTATAATCACTAAAGCTTTTTTTTCTGATAATAACAATAATCAGGTAGGATATAAAAAGTATACTAATTGAGAAAAATAAAAGTCTCATTTTTATTGATATATCTAATGATGAACTTGTTTTATTAATAAATTTTTCAATAATATCAATACTTCCAACAATAGAGTATATTGCCGCGAAAAGTAGAAATGGATATAAATTCTCCATTATTAAAATACATATATTATCTTTAGGTTTACTTTCTTTAACAATATCATCACAAAATGATTTGTAATTTTCCGCAATCACTTTTTCAGGAGGTTCGTTTCTTTGTTGAGCATCTAAAAGTATAGATAAAATATCATTTAAAATATCATCTTTAGTATCTTCAGTGATGGATAGGCTATTTGATATATATGATTGTATATTTTCAAATGCTTCTAAATGTTTTCCTTTGAGTTTTTCACTTAAGTTCAATAATTTTTCATTTCTAATTGTTTCTTTTGTTTTTATTTTTGTCAATAATATTAATATCAGAACAACAATAAAAAACATAACTATTGCTACTAGTACTCTTTGATTCACATTCTGCATTTTTATTCCCCCCATAAATTTTTCATATTGTTGGATAATTTTAACCAAGCAGCTTCAAAGTCAATTAAAATTTCTTTACCTTCTTGGGTTAATGAATAATATTTTCTGTCAGGGCCTAAAGGTGATTGTCGTTTTATAGATTTTATGTATTTATTTCTTTCTAATCTAATTAGCAATGGATATAATGAACCTTCAGAAAAATCAGTAAATCCATGTCTCAAGAGTGTTTGATATATTTCATAACCATAAGTTTCTTCTTTTGATATTATTTTTAATATTGCTCCTTCTACTATGCCTTTGAGCAATTGAGATGATTTTGTCATCTGGATCACCTACCTTGTTTAACAATATACTAACTATATTGTAATACAACCTAGTATGTTTGTAAATAATTTTATGAAAAATAGGAAGATAATAGATTTAATTTTTATTCAATTCTAAAGAATACAGAGTATAATAGGATAAAGGCTATTAAGGAATTTAGAGCAATTTTTAATGAAATGGCTATTTTAAATGTTGTGAAGTAAGAATCAGAGAAAGAAAGTGTGAGGAAATTATATGTCAATTTTTCAATTAAATAAAGAACTTATTTTTCCACATCCAGAGCTGGCAAACAGTGAAGGAATCCTGGCAATTGGTGGAGATTTAGAACCAAAGAGGATATTGCTTGCTTATTATAATGGAATTTTTCCATGGTTTTCTGAGGAAGAACCAATTTTATGGTGGTCCCCAGAAGAACGATTTGTTTTATTTCCACAGGAAATACGAATTTCTAAATCTATGAAAAAGGTAATAAAGAAAAAGCATTTTCAAGTTACTCTTGATACCTGTTTTTCACAGGTAATTGGAAACTGTGCTGACCTTCGTGCCAATAAAGAAGGCACTTGGATTACGGAAGAAATGAAGACTTCCTATTGTGCCCTGCATGAGCTTGGATTTGCTCACTCTGTAGAAGTTTGGGAAGAAGAACAATTGGTAGGCGGACTGTACGGCATATCTATAGGAAAATGTTTTTTTGGAGAGTCCATGTTTTCTACTAGAGACAATGCTTCTAAGGTTGCATTGATTATCTTAAATGAAGAATTAAAAAAGCGAGAATATCACTTAATAGATTGTCAGGTGTACACAAAGCATTTAGAAAGTCTAGGTGCAAGAACCATTTCTAGAAAGAGCTTTTTAGAAATGCTAAAAGTGGGGGTCTTAGAGAAAACAGAAAGAGGAAACTGGGGTAGCTGGCTCAAGTGACAGTAAGTCATTTATTAGAGGGTACATTATATGTGTTTTTTAAATGTGGATTTCATATAGAATGTATCCTAAAAATAAACATATAAAGTAAACTTAACAGCATATAACATATAGTATTTTGTTCTTTTTGAAAGGAAATTCAATATATATGTAGAATTACTACCATAAACATATATTTTTGACTAATTTTTAGGAAAGAGAGGAACAAAAATGAAATTTTTAAAAAAGAAGGCAATTATAATTCCACTTATTATTATTTTATTACTAGTGATTGTGGGTATTTTACCTAAAGTGGCTGGTACAATTATGATTATAGGTGCAGCAGGTGGAGGCATCTATTTATATACTAAAAATGATAAGTTTAAGAACTATGGTAAAGGAACGAAAACCATAATTACAATAGGACTAATATTCACATTAATTTTTGGCATAGGCATTTTAGAATATGATCCACAGGCAGTAGAACAACAAAGATTAGCTGGAGAAAAAATTAAAGCAGAACAACAGAAATCAGAAGAATTAAATAAGGCTGAACAGGCTAAAAAAGTTGAGGCTGCAAAGCAGTTAGAAGAAGTTAAAAAGAAAACTGAAGCAGAAGAAAAGTTAAAGACTTTAGCAAAGTTTAATCTTAAGGAAGTAATAGTTTCTAGAATAATAGATGGAGATACAGTAGAGCTTTCTGATGGAAATAAAGTCGCACTTATAGGAATTAACATACCACAGTCAACTACAAAAAACGAACCTTATGGAAAAGAAGCTAGTGATTATATAAAAAATCAGTTAACAGGAAAAACAGTGTATATAGAGAAGGATACTTCAGAAGCTGATAAGAGTGGAAGGTTATTAAGATATGTATGGCTAGAAATACCAAAGGAATTAAGTGACTCTGAAATAAGAACTAAGATGTTTAATTCTATATTAGTTTCACAAGGATATGCACAAGTATCATCTACATATCTATCAGATGTAAAATATGAAGAGTATTTTACAAAATATAATGCAGAAGCTAAGAATTCAAATAAGGGTTTATGGGCTATAAATAAAGCTGCAAGTGTAGATACATCAGCAAGCAATGTAGCTGCAAATAATTCTAGTAAATCATTCAGCGGAAGTTCGGCAAAAGTTAAAGCTGCTAATTCTACACCGGAAGAAAATAGTTCAAATCAGTCTGCAGGAAAAGTAATAATAACAGTAACAGGTAAGAAATATCACAACTCAGGATGTAGAACAATAAAACAAGTTAAATCCACTGTAACAAAAGAAGAAGCTCAAAGTATGGGATATGGGCCATGTGGAGTTTGTCATACTTAGATATATAAATAAATTTTTCAAAATAATAATAGACTTTTGAAAAAATAGAATACAATAAATGAAGCACCTGCTTATACTTGTATAAAAGTAGGTGTTTTATATTATAGTGTAAAAAAATATAGTTATTGCAGAGTAGCAATAACTGTTTATTATAAAAGTACAAAGAGAACGTAGATAGATTTGTGTAAATTCAAATCTATCTACGTTCTCATCTCAGCCTATGTAAATTTTATAATCAATGTTTTGAAGCATCAAAAACATCAATTTCAAACTGGCGAGTTTTTCCCATCATATAAGCTAATTTAATTATTTTCTGTTCTTCCGCAGTCATTTCTCTATTAAACATTTTTTCAAATTGATTCATTAACTTATAAATATCAATTTTTTTCTTTACAGTATTGTTCCTATTAAACCTAAGGTTTTTAGTCCTATTATATATGTTAGGCTTTATGTTTTTGTTATATACTTTTTTGAAAACTTCTGCTGTATAGTAAGCATCATTAAAAGCATTGTGGAAATTACTTTCAAGTTTAATATTTAATAATTCTACTGCATTTTGTAGACCAATATTAGTGCCTTTTGGGCAATTAAGATATTTAGAGGCATAAAGTTGAAGATTAATATACTCTTTAGGAACAGGAGATATATCCAAGCCGTGATATTCTATGTTTCTAAATAATTCTTTTATATCTGCAATTCCCCATACACATAATATACTCCTATCATCTCCCATGAATTCAGTAAATTCCTTGTAAATTTTTTTAAAAGATTGTGCAGTATTTAATACATCTATTGTAATACCAGTGATTTCTTCTACAAAAGGGTGCATAGTAGTATATAGCTCAGGTTTTACTAGCTTATCTAGAGTAGAAATAACCTGAAGATTTTCATCAAGCTTTACAGCACCAATCTGAATTATTTCAAAGGGACATTTTGAAGCTATTAAATTTTTATTCTCTTTTTTAGAGTTCAAACTTTGATTGAATTCTAAATCAAATATTATATAATTCATTTTATTCTCCTCTAAACTTAATATATAAAAATCATATAGATTATACAACTATAGTATGCCACTAATTGCAGTGAATTTTTTATAGTTTGATTATAGCATATTTGGTATGTCATATTTATTATCAATAGAATTTATTGGATATCCAAAGAGAAACTAGGATAAATTGTACAAAATGGTAAACTTACTAAAATAATTAACGAAGATATAATAATGGGCAGTGAAAACGTATGGAATTTTTTGATCTTTAGTGGATATTTAAAAGTAATTCATAAGGAATATAGGGGGAGAACTATACTGTAGCTTAAAAATATCTAATGAAGATGTTAACATCCATATAGACAAATGATTTTAAACATAAGAAGGAGTGATTTACATGCCTAAACATCTCAAATTATCCGCAAAATTTATTATTCAATTTTTAATAGTTACTTTATTTTCTACATTGTTTATTGGAATAATATCAATTAAAAAAGAAACTAGTATTATTCAGAATAACTTAAAAAGTAATACTTTTGATAAAGCCCAAAATCTTTCCAAACAAATAAATGACTTTATCAGTACGAAAACTCAATTGATTGAAACTATATCTGATTTACAAGACATAAGATCAGGAGATCCTGAAAAACAGACTAGTATTTTGACTGACTTAATGAAAAAACAAAAGGAATTTACAGCATTTTTCGTAGCGGATTTAACGGGTCAACAAGTTGCACGTGAAAACAAACATAGCCTTCAAAATAATTCAGATAGGCAATACATAAAGGATATACTAAAGAGTCATAAAATGGTAATAAGTAATGTAATAATATCCAAAAGTACAGGAAAGCCGTCTGTAGTAATAGCTGCACCTATATTAAATGATAATAAAGAAATGATTCAAATAGTAGGTGCTACATTAAATTTGGCAGCTGTAGATGAATATTCTTCTTTGACAAAATTAGGTAAAACAGGATATGCCTTTGTAGTTGATTCTTCTGGAATAATGCTTGCAAATCCAAATAAAAAATTAGTTACGGATAGATTTAAGGCAACAGATATACCTGTTGTTAAAAATGTATTAAGTGGCAAAAGTGATTCAGAAATATATGAATATAAAGGAGAAAAGTATTATAGTTCTTATAGTAGTGTGAAAAGTACAAAATGGGGAGTAATAGTTCAACAGAATTATAATGAAGCAATGGCAAGTGTAAAAAGCTCTATAGTTATAAATATAGTATTAATGATTGCTGTAATAATTATATGTCTGATTCTGGGATATTTTTTTGCTGCTGCAGTAACTAAACCAGTAAATAAGTTGGTAACAGCTGCAGAAAAAATGGCTGGTGGTGATCTTAATCAGAATATAGATTTAGGTTCAAAAGATGAAATAGGTACTTTGGCTGAAACATTTTCAAATATGGGTAATGAAATTAAAAAACTAATTTTAAATATAAAAACTGCTTCAAACAATGTTAATCAAAGTACTTCCAAAATATATGATGAGGTAAAGACTCAGTTGCAGGTTTCAGATCAAGTTTCAACAGCATTAGGTGAAATTAGCAAAAGTGGTGAACATCAATCTGTAAGCGTAGTAAATACATTACATTCTGTTGAAAATATAGTAAATTCTGTTGAAGACTTTCTAGAAAGATATAATAAAATTTGTAGTTTAGGTAGTGAAATTAAAGCAAATGCAGGGGCAGGGGTTAGTGCTGTAGATACTCAAAATAATATGTTAAAAGAAAGTAGTGAATCAATAAATAATGCACATAATTCTATTTTAGAATTAAGTAACAAATCTTCAGAAATCACAAAAATAACAGGATATATTTATGAAATAACAAGTCAAACAGATATGCTTGCTTTAAATGCATCTATTGAAGCTGCTAGAGCAGGAGAAGCAGGCAAGGGATTTGCAGTGGTAGCAAATGAAATTAAAAATTTAGCTGAGAAATCACAAAAAGCTGTTGAAAGAATTGATAACATCATAAATGAAATGGTAAGTAAAATTGAAAATACTGTAGAAGAAGTAAACGATTCTACTAAAATTTTTGAAAAACAAAATGAAATATCTAAAAATACTACAAGTATATTTTTAAATGTAACAGAATCAATAAGCACAATAACAGATCAAATTAATAATATGTCAGATATGATTAACAAAATCAAAACCGAATCAAATGAAATAAATGCTCAAGTTGAAAATATATCTGCTGTATTACAGGAAAATGTTGCAAGCACACAAGAGGTTACAGCATCTTCAGAAGAACAAAATCAATCAATTAAACAAATAGAAGGTATTGTTGACCAATTAATGCATGTATCAAAAATCTTAGATTCAGATGTTGATAAATTTAAGGTTTAAATTTTAAAGTGAAGAGAGATATGAGTGAGTATACCTTTAGTTTGAAGGATAACAAGGGTGAAAATTATTCAACATAAATATATAGTGATGATAAAGAAACCATGAAGTAACATAAAGGTATATAATATTAGTATTGAAAAAGAATTCAGTAGTAAAACACCTGGTAGTAATCAGGTGTTTTTATTCTATAATATTTGATGCTAAGATAGGCAAGCTTACTGGTAATTTTATTATTAATCCTTTAATATATATATGTACTACATTTTTAATCGTATGGTTTTTTACTGTTTCTATAGAAAATATTAAGTGGATAAAATGGAGCATGATTCAATCTATCTATATTAAAAGGGAGAAAAAATATTATATGCAAGAAGTTGAAAAGTTTATATCTATAATACATAAAGATCTCAGACCTAATACAACTATTAAAAGTATAGATTCAGAAGATCCAGTAGTAGTAAAACATGTACCAGATTCTTGGAGTCTGTTAGGTTGTGGTAACTATGCTGCAGTATTTACTCATGAAAATTTTGAAGATTATGTAGTGAAAATATACGCTAAAGGAAGACCAGGGTTAAAAGAAGAAATAGAGGTATATAAGGCTATTGGAAATCATCCATCCTATTCAGGTTTAATATATTATACAGAGGAGTATCTAATACTTAAGAGGATTAAAGGTATTACGTTGTATAACTGTCTTAAATTAGGAATAAAAATTCCTCCGAAAATAATAAAAGATATTGATGAAGCGCTTGAATATGCAAGAAGTAGGGGCCTTTATCCTCATGATGTGCATGTGAAAAATATAATGATGATGGATAATTGTGGAATTGTAGTTGATGTTTCTGATTTTAAAGATAAAGAATATTGTTATCTATGGGATGATTTTAAAAAAGCCTATTATAAATATTATTTACCCTTTTTATATAAGTTCACTATACCTATTCCTGAATCTATTCTTAATTTTACAAGAAAAAGTTATAAAAATTATTACCGAGCGAGGAACAAAGGTCACAGCTCATAAGTAGACTAGGGCAATTAAAGCAGCATTAAATTATAATTCTAAAGTTGCGTATGATGTTTTTAAAATACAAACCTTTATATCAGAAGAATATGTAAAAAAATTAAGAAAAACTAGATATTGTAGAAAGGAAGTTTTGACATGTTGTATTCTTATTTAGGAGAATTAGCTGCACTGGCGACAGCAATATGTTGGGCAATTTCTCCAATTGCTTTTGAATATGCAGGAAAAAAGGTTGGTTCTTTGTCTGTGAACTATATAAGATTAATTATTGCGTTCTTATTTATAGGTGCATATACTCTTTTCACAAGAGGGATGTTTTTACCTTTAGATGCTCCTATACAGAGTTGGATTTGGCTATTTATTTCAGGTATTATTGGCTTTGTAATTGGAGATTTTTTCTTGTTTGAGGCATATGTTCAAATTGGTGCTCGTCTAACTATGCTTATAATGGCTACGGTACCTATTTTATCAGCTTTAGCTGATTATATTATTATGGGTCAAAAGCTTAGGTTACTAGATGTTATAGGAATGCTTATTACTATTTATGGTATATCTATTGTAATTTTAGTTAAAGATTCTAGAAATAAAACAGTTAAATTTTCACAACCAATAAAAGGTATGCTTTATGCTTTTATGGGTGCTGCAGGACAAGCTTTTGGACTTATTTTTAGCAAATTAGGAATGGGTTCTTATGATGCTTTTGCTGCAACCCAAATTAGAACCATTGCTGGAATAATAGGGTTTACGATTATAATTACATATTCAAAAGGGTGGAGTAATCTTTTTAAAGTTTTTAAAGATGTAAAAGTAATGAAATATGTAACTTTCGGTTCTTTTTTTGGACCATTTTTAGGAGTATCATTTTCTTTATTAGCTCTTCAATATACTGCTACTGGAATTGCCTCAACTATTATGTCTATTTCACGTATTTTAATTATACCAGCTTCAATAATGATATTTCATGAAAAGGTAACTAATAAGGAGATATTAGGAGCCTTCATTAGTATATTGGGTGTGGGAATATTATGTATTAAATGACTAGCTCAACTAACCTTATTAAGTGGTGTAAAAGAAAAAAATATAATAGTCCATGGAACATAGCGGAAGAGTTTAAAGCGTCAATTAAAATAAGTAATAGAATATATGAACAGATTATATTTTTAATTTCCTAATTCTTTTCTTGCTTGTTTTGTAATACGTTTAATAAAGCTAGATTTTGCATTTGTATATCCATCTCTATCAAATTCATAAATTTCTTTTAAGTGTAGTTTTAGTTTCCCATATTCTTCTGCAATTTCAGGATGTAGTATTAAGTAATCACGGAAATATAGTTCATTCCAATCACCACTGTAACGTACATGAAGGTGATATGCTTGACCTCTAAATCCCTCTTGCGTATAACCCTTCATAAACATCATATGTGGAGGAGGATTATTGGGTTGATAGCTGTAATTATAACCAATGCTTTTAATCAAAGAAATTACTTCTTCTGTATCCATATCATTTTGTATTTCTAATAAAATGTCAATGGTAGGTTTAGCATATAAATTAGGCACAGAAGTACTTCCAAAATGATTTATTCTTACAATATTGTTTAAACCTATAATTTGTTCAATATTAGTTTTTTCAGATAAATATAAATCATGCCACATTGGATTAGGCTTATTTATAATAATGGGAAACAGCATTCCCAATTCTTTGCTACTCATTTCCTCTAATTGCTTTGTCAAAATCTTCGCCTCCTAATATAGTTCTTAGTTTCAGAAGGGTATGGATTACGTATAAGCAAACTAAACCTGAAGCTAAGAAGTGTTTCAATAGTTTGATTATAACATAAACATTAAAGTTCGGGAAAAGCAAAGAAATCCGGTGGGGAATAATCCCACCGGATTCAAGTTCTTAAAGTCAATCAAAAAATGCTTTTTAAAGGCAGTATATATTTCAATGATTCATGGCTTTTACAAAATTATTTATCTAATTTTGCCTTAATAGTTGACCAATAATCTGAATTTTCAAGACCAAGTCTCCAAATAGCTATACCAGCTAAATTATTATCGTTAACAATATCTAGCTTATAAGAGAGGCTTGTACTATTTTCAAGCCATACGGTATGACTAATTCCTGATTTATCTTTATAATTAAAGAAAGGACTTTTATAGGCATCATTCCATTTAATTTCTGCATTATACGTTTCTGCTAATTTATATATTGCATCAATGCCATAAGCTTTTGCTCCAGTTGAAGACCAATCATATCCATAGCTTGCAACACCTAAAACTATTTTAGAGGTCGGTATAATAGATGCAGCATATTTAATAACAAGTTTTACCCAGCTAATGGAAGCAATAGGACCAGGAGGATCGCTTAGGGAATGTTCGTCGTAGGTCATTAATACAACTTGATCTGTATATTTTGCAATTTCTTTATAATCAAAGGCACCACTCCAAGAATTCTTAACATTGTCACTGGTTTTTGCTGGCACTGAAGCTGTAACAGTAAAACCTTCAGGTTTAAGTTCTTTATTAAGTTCTTTTAAAAAGAGTGTATAGTAATCTCTGTCATAATAATAAACATTTTCAAAATCTATATTTACACCTTTATAGTTGTTTGTTTTTAAGGTATTTAAAATATTCTTTATTAATAAGTTTCTATTATTAGAGTTTTCTAGCAAGGTCTTGGCTAAATCACCATTAAACTTATTTGTTATCATGGCTAAGGGCTTAATTTTATTATTATTAGCGTATGCAATTTGTTCTTTGGGAACAGTACCAGATAGATTACCCTTAGTATCAATAGTATAAGTATCTGTTGCTATATTATTTATTGAAGAAGTATTTTCTACCATTTGATTATAAGAAGATTTATCCTCCGGGTAGTAGAAGGTTGTAAATGCTAGCACAGTTTTATTTTTATTAGAAGACGGTGTCACTACCACATTTCCTTTATTGGATTTAAGAAAAGTTATAGATGTAATAAAAATTATAAGAACCACAGCTAAAAGAACTGGTAACAATCTTTTTTTATTAAACATAATGTTCTCCTCCTAGAATTTTAGACGTAAATCCAAGCTCATATCCATATGAATGTTAATTTCTAATAGATGGTTAGTTCAGTTAACTAAAATCCTTAAGGTAATTAAACTCAACTTAGATAAGTAAGATGGTAGAAATTACCCACTGTTAAACAAGGATACAACTATTATGTATAATATTTTGAGTAATTTCAAATGTAAGTTTTAACATAGGTGCACAAAAATAAAATAAGTTTAACATTGTAGGATTAATGGAAATTTGTGTTAAGAAGATTATAAGCAATTACAAATTTATTAAGTTGCATTATAATTTGAACGATATATTTTAGAATTGTTTATGTTTACATAGATGAGTGATATAGCCAACTAGTGATAGCTTAGAAGCAATAGATAAAAAGATGACAGCACGTTACAGAGAGATGAGGTATAGAAAATGGAAAGTTTATTATACAGCTTAAATGCTACACTTCCAGTGTTTTCTGTTATTGTAATAGGTTATATCCTAAAACAGACATCACTTGGCTGACTTTTCTTAAATTGTAAAACAGCCATGTATTTGCCACCGCCTGATGAATGTGTATAAACATTTAATAATCTACTGGGCATAGCCTTTTCTACCATCTGAAGTATACTTGCTTCTGTTGGAATACCAGCCATATTAACATGTTCTTCACTTGGCCCAATGCAAGTTTGCATTATTGGATTTATCCTATGTGTAACAGCTTTTACTTTAATCACTGGTAGTTCAGCACAGGCTGGTCCTGTATAACCAGGGAATTCTGGCATTGTCTTTCCTGTATTTGTATTTTGATCTTCTCTAACACGAATACCAGGAAGAAGTTCTCCTTCTATAACATATTCAGCATTAGCAATAGCTTTTTCATTAATTGTCAAACACTTAGTTAATTTAACTGTGTCTCCTCTAATAGCTCCAGCAATGCTCAATTCGTTAAAACCAAGTGGTGTTGCTGGAGGCTCAAAGCAAGATGCAATTTCAATAGCAGGATCAACTCCTATACTAATAGAAATTGGCAATGGTTTTCCAAGCTTTTCTGCTTTTTTACGAAATATACCTAAATGGCGAGCTCCAGGAACAAGGTACATTGAAAGTTCATCTTTACGTTGCAAACATAAACGATGTATCGTAATATCTGATTCACCATTTTCTGGATCTGAAGCATAGCACATACCCATAGTTATGTATGGACCAGCATCTTCTTCTGTATTAGTTGGAGCAGGAACTAATTTTCTAATATCAAAATGTGGTTCATCTGCATAATGTACAACTTCTTGGCAGGGAGCATCAGTTTGTGGAACTGTTACTGGTTGAATTGGGTTTTTCACAGAATATTTCTATACTTAAGATTTTAAAGTGTATAATAACTATATAGTCAATACAATTTTAAACATATCATTATCATCGCTTTTGCTATTTACTTGAGATATTAATGAAATTATTAATGCAGCACCAAGACATATAGTAAGAATTTTAAAATTAAACCTAATATTATTATTATTTAAAATTCTGCTGATATATTGAAGTACTACAGGAGATAAGAACTGTCCTAGAAACATTGAACTGCTTACTATTGACATTGAAATTGAATTTGAACTTTTATCAGAAATATTACTTGTTTTTAAAAATATCAAAGGATAAATTATTCCAAAACTAAAGCCTACTAATGCAACAGATACTAATAACATAAATATATTGTGAGAGTATAATAGTACACCATAGCCTAAACACATTATTCCAATTGCCACTGAAACGGTATATTCCTTTACTCTCTTTGCTATATTAGATAAAATTGTACCTGCTATAAAACCTCCAAAGGTAAATACTGCAATTGCTAGACCAGCAGAACTGGAATTTCCTATATGTTCTTTTTTCATAAACAATGCAATATTTGTTGGTACAGCATAAAAAGCTATTGTAATTAGACACATACCAGTGGCTAATAGATATACTTTTTTATTTAAATGACCTTTTATTTTATGTTCTTTTTGGCTTTCTTGTTTAGGCAATGCAATAATATTTAATACTAATACAATTAATGCTATAAGATATATGTAGAATCCATATTTCCAACTAATTGATGATAATTCTCCAACTACAATGGAAGAAATTACTCCCATTAAATTAGAAGCTGCACTTGAATAACCAGTCATTTTTATTCTTTCATCACTTGGAAAAAAATCTACTATAAGTGATTGAGAAATAGGCATAATTAATCCACATCCTAAGCCTAAAATAGCTCTAAATACAAGTAATAAACTTAAATTATTAATGAAAACTGGACCTACTCCACCAACAATATAAATTAAAAGTCCAGTAATTAAAATTTGCTTTTTACTAAAAATAGATGTTAATTTACCTGATAATAGACTAAAAACAATTATAAATAATGCTGGTAATGTTAAAATCATTTTTATTAAATTTGCACTTGCACTTGGAAATGCATTACTTATATTTGCAAGTGCAGGAGATACTACGGCACCAGCCATAACAGTAATCATAGAAATTGATAATATAGATGCTTTAAGTAAATGTTTCATTGTGTCACTCCTCTTTTTTTATTATAATAATATGATGCTATTGCAACTATATTAAGTAGTATGATATCTATCTTGATTTTTTAATAATTTAAAGATCTATTATTCATTTATAGATTGTGAATGAATAATAGTTCTTTTTATATATTTCGATTATAGCATAAGAACAGAGGAGTTAAATCTTCTAGTTTTACTTATAAATAAATGTTTCATTATTGCACTTATATTACCTATTTTGGAGCTGAATACGCAGTGTTAGTAAACGGAGAAAATTTTCCTGATGCTCTTAGTGCAGCTCCTCTTGCTAAGAAATATAATGCGCCTATTCTATTGAATTCTAGTTGGATTCTAGATACAAGCGTTGAAGATGAGTTAAAAAGATTAGAAGTAAAACAAATATACTAGGCGGAAGTTCAGTAATGTCAGATAAACTTATAAATAATATATTTTCTCCTCTAGGTAACACTAATGGCAATTTATCCTTAAAGGCAATAGTAGCTAAACAAGGGGATTGAATATATGGAGCTAATTTAAATAGTGGTATATATAAATGCAGGGAAGAAGAGAAGTTTTAGAGGATCAAAGGAAAAATTTAAAAGATACCCTGGAAAAGAAACAAAAGTGAAGAGAAACTTTAGAAGACAACAGGAAAAATGCTTTGAATATGAAAAAGTCTTTGGAAAGAGATCTAAATAATTTAAGAAAACAATTGGATTTTGATGTAGATGAAGAACTTGAGTTTCCAGTGCATGGGGATGAAGAGATTAATAGGCTTATAGAGGAATTACAAAAACTAAAGAAACCTTTGAAAAACCTAAAAGTAAACTATGATGAGGATAAGTCTTTCTATGAAAAAGAAAGGACTACTTATGAAATTGAAGAGAATCGCTTTTATAGTAAGTATGAAAAAATAATTTCTTTTTCAATGTCATTAGAGCAGGTAAAAGGCATATTAAAAGAAGAACAAGAAGCTATAATAAAAAAGAAAAAGTATTTGTTTCAGCAGCAAGAACTGGTAGAAAAAGAAGGGAAAAGTATAAATAATAGTATTGATAAATTACAAAAATATAATATCAAGCATTCTTATTTGGTAACAATGGTGCAGGAGCTTAAACAAATTCCTAAAAAGACAAAAATAAAAATAGAAGATGACTTTATTCCTAGGAATACTAAATTATTTAGCAGAGAAGAGAACACAAATAATTTCAAACCATAAACGATATAGAACAGTTATAGTAGATAATCCTTTTGGAAAGGCTTCCAGTGACCATGTATTAAACCCAGTATTTTTTATTGCAGAACAACTAGGTTTTCAAATAATAGCATTGACAGCTCATGCAGAAGGAAAATTTATAAGGACATATTTTCCTATAGTTTATAGTTGCAGATTAAGAGATGCAGATAATGGCATTAGGCAAATTATGACCAAGGAAAGAGAAATACGGAAGGCTTTCTTTAAAGACAGTGATCCTCAGACTTTACTAAGATTAGGTGAGTTACAGCAAATGGGGTTGTTTGATTATGGAGAAATAGAGGATAATGCAGCTAAAAGAAAATATATAAAATTGAAATAGAGTAAATAACAATTATCAAGTGATTCTTAGACTCAGATGGAGAAAGGTATTCCTTATGAGCAAACTCCACCTGAACCTAAGAATCACTTGATGATATTATATGTTTTGGATTTGCCAATCAACAGGATTTTCACCAATAGATTTTAAAAAGTCATTAGTCTTCGAGAAGGGTTTGCTTCCGAAAAAACCTCTGTGGGCAGAAAGTGGACTTGGATGAGGAGATTTTATTATGTAGTGGGCTTTATTGGTTATAAGTTTTTCTTTAGAAATAGCATTGCTTCCCCATAGAATAAAAACTATGGGCTTTTCCCTTTTATTTAATATAGAAATAATTGCGTCAGTGAAAATTTCCCAACCCTTGTTTCTGTGGGAATTTGCTTCTCCTGCTCTTACCGTAAGAGATGTATTAAGCAGCAGTACACCTTGATCAGCCCATTTTTTTAAATATCCATTGTTTGGAATATAGCAGTTAAGATCGTCTTTTAATTCCTTATAAATATTAACTAACGAAGGTGGTGTACGTACCCCTGGTTTTACAGAAAAACTAAGTCCATGGGCCTGATTAGAACCATGATAAGGATCCTGACCTAGGATAACTACATTTACCTCCTTATATGCAGTATAATTTAAGGCATTAAATATATCATATTTGTCTGGATATATAGTTTTAGAACCATATTCATGTATTAAAAAATCCCTTAATTCTGTATAATATTTCATCTGGAATTGATTCTCTAATAATTCCATCCAATCATTTTTTATATTAACAGTCATAATTATCACACTCCAAATTCTAATAAAAATAATAGTTATATTAACATAATGATAATATCATATTTTTTACCTTTAATTTATTTTTTTACAAACTATTTTAGGATTTTCACTAATGTTTACTTTATTTCTATATTCTACTATTTCTATATTACAGTTAGGTCCTATAGTAACATTGTTTCCTCTTACTATTTTT
>CAZKOJ010000026.1:0-33543 GCA_964554365.1 uncultured Clostridium sp.
AGAATTTGGAGAGAAGTTACAACTAAGGTGTGGGAGGATTATAAAGATGTAGAATTAAATTATATGTATGTGGATAATGCAGCTATGCAGCTTATTCGTGATCCTAAACAGTTTGATACCATTGTCACTGAAAATATGTTTGGGGACATTTTAAGTGATGAGGCATCTATGCTTACAGGTTCTTTAGGTATGCTTCCTTCAGCAAGTCTTGGACAAGGAAAAGTTGGTATTTACGAACCCATTCATGGTTCAGCTCCAGATATTGCAGGAGAGGATAAAGCAAATCCTATTGGAACTATTATGAGCATTGCTATGATGTTTAGATATAGCTTCAACATGGAAGAAGCAGCAAAAGATATAGAAAATACTGTTTCAAAAGTATTAGATAAAAATTATCGTACTTTAGATATTATGAAACAGGGAAAAATATTAGTAGGAACAGAAAAAATGGGAGATCTTATAACAGAAGAAATTCAGTAAAATAGGTATTTAATGGATTAATGAAAAGGGGGTTTTTCATATAACTTGGGGAATTTCCCCTGTACCTTAAGTATTAATAGATGGATAAATAAGGGGGTAACTTAAATGAAAGCGGCAGAGGCCATAATTCAATGTTTAATAGAGGAAAATGTAAAAACTGTATTTGGATATCCAGGGGCTACAGTAGTAGCTCTCTATGAGGCTTTAAGAAAATCAGAGGTTGAACATATATTGGTTAGACATGAACAAGCTGCAGGACATAGTGCCAGCGGATTTGCAAGAACTACAGGTACCACAGGAGTTTGTATTGTAACTTCTGGTCCGGGTGCCACAAATATTATAACTTCAATTGCTACAGCTTATATGGATTCTATTCCCATAGTTATTATTACGGGACAAGTTAAATCTAATTTAATTGGTAAGGATGTTTTCCAGGAAGCAGATATTACAGGAGCTGTAGAATCTTTTACAAAGCATAATTATTTAGTAAAAAATGCTGAAGATATTCCGCGTATTATAAAAGAAGCTTTTTTTATAGCTGGCACTGGAAGACCGGGACCTGTACTAATTGATATACCATCAGATATTCAAGAACAGCATATAGATTTTAAATATCCAGAGGAAGTAAATATTAGAGGCTATAAGCCTACATTTATTGGACATAAAGGACAAATAAAAAAGGCATTAGAAAAGATTAAAAATAGTAAACAACCTCTTATCTGTACTGGAGGGGGAATTGGATGTGCTAATGCGGAAAAGCAGCTAATGGAATTTGTAAAAAAATCCAGAATTCCTATTGTACATACATTAATGGGGAAAGATTGTGTACAGGGAGATAATCCTTATTACATAGGGCTTATTGGATCTCATGGTTTTAATTATGCAAATAAAACTGTAGCTAAGGCGGATGTTTTGATACTTATTGGTACTAGAATTGCAGATAGAGCTACAGCAGGAGCTAAATATTTTGGGAAAGATGCAGAAATTATTCATATTGATATTGATCCAGCGGAAATAGGAAAAAACCTGGGAATCAATATTCCTGTAGTTGGAGATTGTAAAAACATATTAGAAGAATTAATTAAAGGTATAGAACCTTTGGAAACGAAGCAGTGGATTAATGAAATAAGAAGCTGGCAAAAAGAAAAAAACAATTTAGAGAAATTTAAAGACAAAGTGAATCCTAAATATTGTTTAAAGGTAGTATCGGAAATGGTAGAAGAAGATGCTATCATCACTGCAGATGTAGGACAAAATCAAATTTGGTGTGCTAGAAATTTTATCATAAAAGGTAAAAGAAGATTTTTAACTTCTGGAGGACTTGGAACTATGGGTTATTCCCTTCCAGCAGCAGTAGGTGTAAAAATAGCCCAGCCGAGTAGAAGAGTAGTATCTGTTATGGGAGATGGCTCATTTCAAATGAGTATGTTTGAACTTGGAACCATGGCTCAAAATAATATAAATATAATAATAATAATATTTAACAATTCAGGGCTTGGAATGGTTAGAGAAATACAAAATACAACTTATGAAGAGAATTATGGTGTTGCTTTAAATTGCAACCCAGATTTTGTAAAAATAGCGGAGGCTTATGGATTTATGGGTAAAAAGGTTAATTCTAATAAAGAATTTGAAGAAGTTTTTAAAGAGGCTATGAAATCCAGCAGGACTTTTGTAATAGAATGTGAAGTTGATCCATTAGAAAGTACTTTATAAAAGGGGGAGATGATTATTAATAAGTATGTATTATCAGTATTAGTAGAAAATCATTCAGGAGTTTTAAGTAAAATTTCAGGGCTATTTAGCAGAAGAGGGTACAATATTCATAGCTTAACTGTTGGTGTTACAGAAGATCCTGAAATATCTCGTATGACCATTGTTATTTTAGGTGATCAGTATATGTTAGAACAAATTAACAAACAGTTGAATAAACTTGTAGAAGTTATAAAAGTAGTAGAATTAGATGTTAATAAATCTGTTTATAGAGAACTGGCTTTAGTAAAAGTAATTTCAGATATAAACACTAAATCTTCTATTACTGAAACAGTTAATATATTTAGATCTAATATTATAGATTTAAATAATAAAATAATGACTATTGAAATAACTGGAGATGAAGAAAAAATATCGGCTTTTATAAAGCTCATGAAACCTTATGGTATTAAAGAAATTGTGCGAACAGGAATAACTTCTCTTGAAAGAGGGTGTAAATCTATAGAAGGGATTGAAGGCAAATTTGTATAAAATCAAATTGCCTTTTTTAGTACACTTTTAATTCATTATAAATACAAATATTCATCTAAAAATCATGGAAACATATACATATAATTGTTTTTGTTGCATCATTAGTAAATACATGTTATTATTTTATAGTCAAATTTATATTAGAGGGGGACAATTATATGAAAAAAGGTATACAACAAATTCTTAGCATTTCTTTACTTACATTAGCATTAACAACAGCAGTTGGATGTGGGGCTAAAACAACTAATGCTACAAAAACACCTGCTAAAACAGAAAAAGCTCAAGAGGTAAAGACAAAAGATTTTAAAAGTCCAGATGGTAAACTACAAATAACAATACCAGAAAATTGGAAACAGCTAGATGAACTTAAGCAAATTAATGATAAAGTTTCTGTAGCAGTAGGAAATAAACCAAATGAAGAATATGCAACAGTAATTTCTGAATCTAAAGAAAATTTTTCTAAAGATATGTCATTAAATCAGTATTATGATATAATATCAAAACAATTAAAAAAGCAAATAACTAATGCTGAAATTTCAGATGTTAAAGATTCAGAAATAAATGGATGCAAAGCTAAAACTTTTAAAATTAAAGGTGAGGTGCAAAATATTAAAGTATCTTACATATATGGAATAATAGAGTCACCAAATTCTTATAATCAAGTAGTTACGTGGACTTTAACAACTAAATTTGATAAGAATAAAGATCAGTTAACAAAGGTTATTGAATCTTTTAAAGAACTTTCAAAATAATTAATTGTAATTATTTAACTGTTAATAAACAAAGTTCTTAGTTTCAGGTGTGGTTTTGGACCACATCTAAAGCTTATACATGGGATAAATAGAGGGGACTGCAACTAAATTTGTGTAAAAAACAAATTTAGTTGCAGTCCCTTTAACTGTATTGAAATTAACTAAAATATACCACAATAAAAATCATTTTAACAGTATTGTAAAAATATAGTTGACAAGTCAAGACTACAAGTGTAGTATAATATTAAAGACTACAGATGTAGTACGAAAGGAGGGAAAAATATTGAAAGAAATGCCTAAAATATCAGATTCAGAGTGGGAGGTAATGAAAGTCTTGTGGAAAAGGTATCCACTTACTTCCAGCGAGATAATTGAAACTTTAAAAGGATATATTTCTTGGAATCCAAAGACTATTCATACACTTATTAGCAGATTGGTAAATAAAAATGCCATTGAGGTAAAAAAAGATGAACCTTTTTATTTATATTCTCCTGTAGTAACTGAAGAAGAGTGCAGAAGAGTAGAAACAAAATCTTTTATCAAAAAGGTTTATGATGGTTCAGTTCATTTATTAATTTCTAATTTTTTAAAGAATGAAAAATTGTCAGACCAAGAAATAGAAGAATTAAAACACATACTAGATGAAAAAAAGAAGTAGAGGGAGGTGATTTTATATGGAGCTTTCTTCTGTATTTAAAATGATCATTCTATCATCAGCCGTGGCCAGTATAGTGGCAATTGTAATTTTCATTATAAAAGGTTTATTTAAGAATAAGCTTAATGCTACTTGGCAGTACTATATATGGTTTTTGCTTATTATAAGATTAATCATACCTAGTGGATTTGAAACTCCCTTAAGCAAGTTTAATATGTTTGCGCTTACTCCTGAAAGAGTTCAAGTTTCTAAAAATTTATCTCAAAATACTAATAATAATGTAGAAAATGATGTTAAGAACAATAATAAAGTTTCAAAATCCAAATTAGAAGAAAAAAGCAATTTGAAAGAAACAAAAGCTAAAGACTTTGATTACTATTTTAATTTAGCAAGTATAGTATGGGCAGTAGGTGCTGCTTTTGCTGCACTTATTATATTATCCATAAATGGGGTGCTTTTCTTTAGAGTAAATAAGCAGCCAGTTTGTAAAGACACAGATACAATTAAAGTATTTGAAAAGTGTAAATCTATTATGAATATTTCTCAGTTTATACCAATTGTTTATGACAGATATATAAATACACCATCACTTTTTGGAGCTATTAAGCCTAAAATTTTAATTAACCCAGATTTAATATATAAGCTTTCTTTTGAAGAAAAAAAGTATATTTTTTTACATGAACTTTCGCATTTTAAGAGAAAAGATATTTTTATAAGCTGGATAATGTTATCTCTTGGAATACTTAACTGGTTTAACCCTATAATATGGTTTGCCTTTCATAGAATGTGGGAAGACTCTGAAGTAGCTTGTGATGCATATGCACTATCTTATTTAGAAAAAGAAGAACAAAAGGAATATGGAAAAACAATTATTGATTTAGTAAAATTTATTTCAGATATTAAATGGGTTCCTGGAGCTATAGGAATAGTTAGTAATAAATCAAATATAAGGAGAAGGATAATTATGATAAAGAATTTTAAAAAAAGTCCACGTAAATGGATAGCAGTACCAGTTTGTGTTTTGGTAGCTGTAGGTATGATTGGTATAACTAATTCACCTACTAAAGCTACAACTTTAAAAAATGGAGGAGAATTATTAGAAACAAAACAAAGCAGCATAAATTATGTAAATATAGCCAAAGGTTTTTTACCTAAAAACTCACAGATTGTAACTCCAAGTAACACAAAAGAAGCAGAGAATGTTCTATTAAAAGATTTAGATAATGATGGTAGAAGTGAGATTATAACTGCTTATAAATCATCTGGAGATGATGAGAAAGTAAATGTAATAGTTCTAAAAAAATTAGGGAAAAATTGGACTAAAGTTTTAGATGAACCTGGAGAAGGCTATAAAATAGACTCAGTTTTAACTGCAGATATAAATGGAGATGGAAAAGACGAAGTACTTTTGAGCAGAAAAGTTGGAGGAACTTTAGCACAGCTTTCTGTATATAAGTGGAATAACAATTTATTAAATAAAGTTTCAGATGAAGATATACCATATTCTAAGTTAGATGTAGTAAATGTTCCTGGAAAAAGTATAAAAGCCATAGCTACATGGACACATGATACTGGAGATGCGTATATAGTTGATGTGCTTAAATGGAATGGAAAAGCGTTTGCTTCAGCAGAAAATCTTTATGGTGATTACTTTAAACAGTCAGTGGTGCCTTACTATGAGCAAAAGGTAAAAGAAATGCCTGAAGCTGGATTCTATTGGTACTATTTGGGAGATGCACAGATAAATTCTGGGGATAAAAAAACAGCACTGGAATCCATAGAAAAAGGTTTGAATTTAAATAAAGATTACCCTTCAAAAGAAGATTTTAATAAACTTAAAGAAAAAGCTTCCAAATAGTAGTATAATAATGAATGTAGATTAATGAAATTATTGAATTCAGATGGGATTTTATCTATGATTTTAGGGTAAATTATCCCATCTCAATTAAGTTTCAGTTTATAGGAGGATTTATAATAGTAAATGTTAGAAACTAGAGGAAATAAGGAAAAAATAACAAAGAAACTGAAATTAAAGGTTAATAAAAAGAAAATGGCAAGAGCTTTATGCATATTGACTTTATTAATTTATATTATACATATGTTATGGGTACATTTTTTAGTTAGCAAATATGATAAACTTATATATCCAAGAGTTAAAGTAGAAGGTATAAAATTAAATGGAAAAACTAAAGAAGAAGCTGTAAACACTTTAAAACGCAGCTATGTAAATGAAATACTCAAGAAAAATATAGTAATTAAAATTGAAGATAAGGTGTATACAATAAACTATTCAAAGCTGAATATAAATTATAATATAGATGACACTGTAAAGGATGCTTTTAAGTATGGAAAAGATAAAGGCACTTATGATAAATACAAAACTATAAGAAGTGGTAAAGAAAAGCAGTTTAGTTTAAAGTATAACTATGATAAAAAAGAAATTCAAGAGACCATAACAAAAATTCAGCAGCAATTTGATAAGAAACCAGTAGATGCCAGTATAACTAAAGATAAAGATGAGTTTAAAATTTCTGCAGAAAAAGAAGGACAAGCATTTGATAAGGATAAGCTTATTAAGGATATCGATGAAGGAATTAGTAATAAAGCTATTAAAGATGTGTCAGTTTATGGTCAAATAAAAAAAGTAGAGCCTAAAATGAAAAAGTCAGATCTAGAAAAAATTGATACAAAGATCTCTAGCTCTACCACTAATTTTGCATCTTCTCAAGAGAACAGAGTTAATAATATTAATGTGGCTGCAAAAGTTTTAAATGGAATTACTGTAATGCCAAAGGAAAGCTTTAGTTTCAATAAAGCAGTAGGAGAGAGAACAGAAAAAAGAGGATATAAAGCTGCTCCAATTATTGTAGGAGATAAGCTAGAATCAGGATTAGGTGGAGGTGTATGTCAGGTATCAACCACTCTTCATAATGTGGTGGTAAGAGCAGGGATAATACCTACAGAAAGAGATCATCACAGTATGCCTGTTAGCTATGTAGGTCTTGGCATGGATGCAACTGTAGACTATGGAAGTATAGATTATAAATTTAAAAATACACTAGACTATCCTATATATGTAGAATGTTTAATAAAGGATAAGGACTTAATATTTAATATTTATTCTAATTCTAACTTGACTAAAAAAACTTATGACCTTGTAAATAATGTTAAAACAGCAAGTAAAGGTGGTAAAACAGTATGTACAGCAAAAGCTTATAAAGTTACTTGTGCAAATGGAAAAGAAATTTCAAGGGAAGAAATAAATAGTGATAGTTATAATAAGTAAACTTAAAAGGAGCCCTGTTTAGTTATGATTTTTAATAAACTAAACAGGGCTTTCCTTCTGAAATTCAATATTACGATGAAAAATATTTTTTATACAAATAAGTTAATTGTCAAAATTAACTATATAAGTATCTATATCTTTATTTTTGTTAGAATTTGTAGGATTAACCATCACCTTAGCTCCATCTTTTGCATTAAGGTTTACAGATATAGGCCTATATGAAGAGTTTCCAGAAGTAAAGCTTAGGGAAGTTCCTGATTTATCCCAACATATATTTGAAATAGTAGAGCATTTCATCACTTCTTTTACTTCACCAGTTTTAGTGTTAATAATTTTAAGTGATGAAGCATCTTTTGGGGTATTACCATCTATACGAGCAGCTTTACCATCTCTTGGGAGATTAATTTCTACATAAGCAGCTTTACTTCCATCTGGTGATAATATGAAATCATTAGAATATGCTGGTAATTTAATATCCTTTAATATTTTACCACTTTCATCTAAAATATAAGCTCCAAAAGTTCTATTGTATACCCCTGGTGATATTTCACCATTATCGGTGTAATTATCCATTATGATAGTTTTTCCTTGTTTTTCAGCATGTATAGAATTTTTGTTGGAAAATATGGACTTGATCTCTTTTGTTTTTACATCTATGGATAGTAGGGCTGTACCTACTTTACCATATTCCACTTGATTATAGTATATTTTTCCTTCTACACTATCTCCTGAATCTTTAATTTCTGTACCAGATAGCCGTGAACCGAAAGACTCACCTTTTTTATAATCGCCTTGAGCATAAACCTTTCCATCTATGCCAATTATAGACCATTTATTATTATAATTTGCTAAAACCTTATTAGTACTTATCCATTTACATTCTACATCATGATTTTTATATTCTGTATTTAATTTAGTAACTTCTCCTGTAGACAAATTTAAAATTTTTATATCGCTGTGCAGCAATTCACCAGAATCAAAGGATTTTTGCCAATCTTCTTGTGAACTAGCAATATATTTAGGTTCTTCATAAAGAACATATTTTTTATCCGGTGATACTCCTATAAAAACTGATATGTTAACATCTTTAAAATCTTTTGAATTTTTTGTGTTTAAATTATAAATGCTGCAGTATCTAGTGTTGAAGCTAGTATAATAGCCTGTTTTTTCAACCTCTGCTTTTTTAGTGAGAGTCAGAACTTCATTATTACTAAGCCATGATACATTTTCAACCTTATCAAATTTATCAATTTGATAACCTGAAGTATTTACTTGTGATGATGCTTTATAAGGCATTACAGTTATGCCATTATTAGTTTTATTGGAAGCTTGAACTTTGTTTATTATCATAGAAGAGCTGGAAATAACTCCCACCATTAAAATAAGTGCAATAATCTTTTTCTTTACCATTTAAATTTCCCCCTTTTTCTTTTAAGCTTTATAATAACAAAGTTTTTTCACAAAAGTATAAACAAATGTCACCATTTTGTAAACTTATTTAATAAATTTTCATACTTTTTACTTTACATGGCTAAAAATCCTAACAGAGTATTTATTAGAGAGGAATTGTTTGAGAAAGTTTTGGGAGTAGGAAACAGGCTTAGGATATAAAATTGTATCCTAAGCCTGTGTTTAATTAGTCAATTTTAAAAGACTATTTTTTATTAATGTGAATTTAAATAGCTTTATGTAAATTTAAATCTAGTTAAGTTCTCATTTTACACTGTTTTTTGTTTCTGTCTTTTCTATAATGACATTAATGCTTTTCTTAACAAAATCGATTGCTTGTGTTTTACTCTGGCCTTTATGCTTAATTTCATTATCACCTTTTTTTGCAATTGATTTAAATGGGTATTCTTTTTCATTATTTTCTATAACTGTTATTTCATATCCTCTATATTCTTCCACACAATGACCTCCTTTATATTCTTTATATACTTTATTATATCATATTTTTAATATTTTTAATATTATGTTATTTAATTGAACCTTAATTTACCTTGTTACATGTTTCGCAGTATGCTTAAAATGTGGAAGCTGAGTTACGTATGATTTTTTACAGGGAATTCTAATTTAAATATAGTTCCTTTATTTAAATTAGAACTTACTTCAATAGTACCATTTTGTTTCTTTACTAGTTTTTTTACTAAAGCCAGTCCTAAACCAGTTCCACCAGTTTGCCTACTTCTATGGTTTTCTACTCTATAAAAAGGTTCAAATATCTTGCCAAAAGCATCTTCAGATATGCCTATACCTGTATCAGCAATTTTTATATTTATGAAATCTTCATTTTTACTACAGCTTATGGTTATACTACCGCCATTTTCATTATACTTTATAGCATTATCTATTAAATTAATAATAATGTGTCTTAAACTTTCCTCATCTGCTGAAATAATTACATCTTGAAAGTTGCAATTTAAAGTCAAATTATTTTTCTTTATCTTACCATTCATTCTAGTACAAATTTGCTGAAGTAATTCTTTAAGATTTATGTTTTGTTTTTCTATTTCAAAATCATATTTTTCTAAAGCAGATAAACTTAAAACTCTGTCCACCATGTTTGTTAAATGATCACATTCCGTTGATATATGCTCACTACCTTCTCCTATTAAAGTTAGGTCATCTTTATACATACTCATAACATCTGAATAGGCTTTTATAGTAGTAATTGGAGTTTTAAATTCATGGGTTACATTGCCTATAAATTCTTTTTGTTGTTTATCCATTTCTTTTAATTTATTCACAGCTTTGCTTAAAGTATCTCTTTCAATTTCAAGTTCTTTAATATTCTTTTCTATAGTGTTACTCATAAAGAATATTCCATTACTTAATTCACCTAATTCATCGCTGCGCTGAACATGCTGTATGTTTTTAAAATCTCTTTTTTGAATACTTTCCACTGAATTTTTCATTTTATATATATCATTTGTAAGATTCAAAAAATAGAAAAAACCTAATATTGTACCAATGGTTAAAGCCAAAAATCCTACGTTAAAAAACATTTTTTTAATGCTATTGTAGAATTCATTGCTTTCTTTGATGGAATATTGAAGTTCTAGAATGGCTGCAGTATTATTTTTGTATTTGATTGGTGAATAAAAATATACAGCATTATTAATCTTTTTATAGGATATTTTATTTTCAAGAGCATACTTTACCATTAATGATTTTTCGCTATTTTCATCTAATTTACCACCTGTCTTGAATCCTGAGAGAAGATTTCCTTTTGTATCATATATACTTGCAGGTATGGTTCTAAGCCAGGGCTTGTTAAACAGGTTTCCTCTAGCAATTTGAGAAGCATCATTGCTTGAGACCAAACGTTCATTTAAATATTGTTCAAACATATCTTTTTGTTTTAATAATATAGCTTCAGTTTCTTTACTCTGATAAGCTTTTATGCCATTTAATACTAAAAAACTTAAAAAAACTATAATTAGTAACAAAAGTGAAGCTATAAATGATACAAGTTTAAATTTAATCCCTATTTTCATTAAGTTTGATAGCTCCTTTATATCCTATACCATGAACAGTTTGTACTAAATTTTGATAAGTTTCACCTAGTTTTTTCCTTATTCTCTGAATATGAGTGTCTACAGTTCTAGTACCTCCAAAATAAGTGGTTCCCCACACTATATCTAAAAGTTGATCTCTTGAATATACTGTGTTTGCGTTTGAAAGAAGTAAATATAAAAGATCAAATTCCATAGGAGTGAATTCTATTTCTATGTCTTCTATAGATACAATCCTCTGTTTTAAATTAATATTAAGGTCTTTAATAATTATTATTTTATTAGTTTCTTTTTCATTTGTAGTTTTTTTAAATCTTCTTAAAAGAGCATTAATTCTTGCAAGAATTTCTCTTATATCAAAGGGTTTTGTTAAATAATCATCTGCTCCAAGCTCCAGCCCAAGTATTTTGTCTACAATATCGTTTTTTGCTGTAAGCATAATAATACCAATGTTTTTCCCTTCTAATTTCCTACAGACATCGTACCCATTTATTACAGGAAGCATTAAATCTAAAATAACTATATGAGGATTGAAGCTGTCAACTTTATTTAGTGCTTCTTCACCATCATAAGCCTTTTCTACCATATAACCTTCTTTTTTTAGAGCATAAGTTAACACATCTAAAATATTCTTTTCATCATCTACTATAAGTATTCTTTCCTGCAAAATATTTTCCTCCATGCTTTTATTAAGTGAAAGTTTTTAACTTTGATGCTTATTGAAATACTAGAACTTTCACTTTTACTTTGTATTTTATTTAAGGCATCTTCAGAAAAATAGCTATCCTAATTTTTGACTTATTATTTCTCTTAAAATACCTAAAGTGCAAAATTTTATTTATTTGTTTATATACCAATTATAATACTAATTCCAATATAATGTATATAATTAACGTTTCTAGTTGTCAATAGCAGTAAATTTATGTTGTATGATACAATAATATAAGGAAAACATAGGAATTTTCTAGTAAATTCAATATAGCAGGAGGAATTAAGTGGTAAGATAAAGGGCGTTTAAAGTGCCAAATGGGGCACTTTAAACGCCTCTTTTATGTGCTAATTAGGAGTTTTTTCCGAGGATAATTGTCCTTTTATTATCATGTAATTAAATATTCCATTGAAAAGGTCCTTAGCTACTGGTGCTGATACTTGTCCACCATAGTAATTTGATGGATCAGGTTCATCTATGGAAACTAGTAAAGTAACTTTAGGATCATCAGCAGGAGCCATACCGGCAAATGTGGAAAAATACTTATCGACCTCATATCCGCCACCATTTGGTTTTGCTTTCTGAGCAGTACCTGTTTTCCCAGCAATATGATATCCTTCGATAAAAGCTTTATTTCCAGCGCCACCCTTATTTACTACTTTCTCTAAGTAAGTTCTTAAAGTAGCTGCTGTATCTTTATCAACAATTTGTTTTTTGCCCAAATTGGTAAATTGTGTGTCAGTAATTACTTTACTATTTTCATCAGTGTGTGTTATTTCCTTCATTATGTGTGGTCTTATCCAAGTACCACCATTTGCTATAGTATTAAGAGCAGCTAAATATTGAACTGCAGTAACTGAAAGTCCTTGTCCAAAAGAAATAGAAGCTAAGTCAACATTATTTATTTTATCAGGACTTTTAGCTATTCCAGAAGCTTCACCAGGTAAATCAATGCCGGTTGCACTGCCAAATCCGAATAGATGTATATATTCAGTAAATTTTTCTTTACCTAATTTTTTACCTAGTTCCATAAAGCCTACGTTACAGGAATATTTAATTATATCAACAAAGCTTTCTGCACCATGACCATCTCTGTTCCAACAGTTAATGGTTTGTCCATCTATTTTTAGATTGCCATTACATACAAATGTACTATTTTCATTTACAAGATTTTCTTTCATTGCTGCATAGGCAGTAACTACTTTAAATATAGACCCTGGTTCAAAGGTATTTTGTACTGCATTATTTTTCAGAAGGTTACTAGCTTTGGTATTTTTTTGTTGATTTTTATTTGGGTTGTTTGGGTCGTAATCGGGTTTGTTTACCATAGCTAATATCTCACCAGTTTTAGGGTCCATTACTGTAATAGTAACTGATTTAGCTTTATTATCAGTTAAAGCTTTTTCAGCAGCTTTTTCAGCAATGAGCTGAATATTTTCATCTACAGTTAAAACTAAATCTTTCCCATTAATAGGAGCAATATATTTTGAATCCTCATAAGGTAATTGACTACTTTTGTTATCTGATTCAAAAGTTTTACTTCCAGGAGTTCCAGATAGAGTTTTATTATAGCTTTGCTCTACGCCAGAAACACCATCACCAGCTAAGTTTACATATCCAAGAACATTAGCTAAAAAAGCATTGTTTGGGTAATATCGTTTTGAATCAGTAGATACTATAATACCTCTAAAATTTAATGCTTTGATTTTATCTGTTATAGGTTTATCTATTCCTCTAGCTAGTATAGCAGACTTCACCGGTATTCCATCAGGAGAAGTTTTATTTAAAATATTAGATATTTCTTCAATTGGGGTGCCTAATATAGCTGACAATTTTGCTGCAAGTTGTTCATTTGTCATTTTTTTATTCATTAACGTCTGCCTAAGCGTATTCATATCAAGGTCAATTCTATAAGAGTTGATACTTACAGCTACCTCAATACCATTACGATCTAGTATTCTGCCTCTTTTAGCAGGAAGTTCAATATTGTTTGTCCATTGTTTTAAAGCCTTACCTTTATAGTCTGAAGATTTAACTATGTTAATGTAAATCAGTCTAGTTGTTATTGCTAAGAATATAAAGATAAACATAATAAATATAACGAATAATTTTTTAGGTAAATTAGTCTTAGTTATGTTTTTCTTTTGTGCCAGAACTCTTACCTCCTTTTTTATGCTTGCTTACAGCTGTGAATATTAATCTATAAACTTATTATAAAATATAATTGATAAAAAAGCACAAAATATAATAAAAAAAATATTTTATAGCGCAATATTCTTATTTTATAAAAGAAAAGTAATTGAAATGAGCTAGTTAAAGCTACTTTTATAAAGATAGCTTTAACTAGCCTTAACTAGATTATAATTTTTCTCTTTTGGTATAATGAGTGTGAAGAAGAGCATGAGCTTTTTCTCCACCAATATCTCCAATGAATTCTTTGTATAAAGCTTTAACAGCAGGATTTTCATGGGATTTTCTTATAGATTTATTTCTATCTTCTGTATATAAAGCTTCCATTCTCTTTTTAACAATATCCATATTTCCAAAGTGATAGGGCTGACCACCGCCATCAATACATCCTCCAGGACAAGCCATTATTTCTATAGCATGATATTTTGTTTCTCCGGACTGTATATCCTCAAGAAGTTTTCTTGCATTACCAAGGCCGTGAGCTACACCAATTTTTATTTCTTCACCATTAATATTTATATTAGCTTCTTTAAGCCCATCAAGGCCTCTTACACTGTGAAATTCTACTTCTTTCAAAGTTTCACCTGTAATCCATTCATATGCAGTTCTGAGAGTTGCTTCGATTACACCTCCAGTAGTTCCGAATATTACAGAAGCACCTGTAGATTCTCCAAGGGGGTTATCAAAATCTTCATTAGAAAGTTTGTTAAAATCTATTCCTGCCTCCATTATCATATCTGAAAGTTCTCTTGTAGTAATTACAAGATCAACATTCTTATGACCTTCATGTTCAAGCTCTGGCCTACTTATTTCATATTTTTTTGCAATACATGGCATAACAGAGACTACTACAATTTTAGTTGGATCAATATTTAATTTTTCTGCCAGATATGTCTTAGCTAAAGTACCAAACATTATATGTGGAGATTTACAAGTTGAAGGTATATCTAAAAGGTCAGGAAACTGATGTTCTATAAATTTAACCCAACTAGGGCAGCAACTTGTAAGTATTGGAAGTCTTCCGCCATTTTGCAATCTATCTATAAATTCATGAGCTTCTTCTAAAATGGTTACATCTGCTGCAAAATCTGTATCACAGACTTTGTCAAAGCCTAATCTTTTAAGAGCTGAAACCATTTTACCAGTTACTATACTTCCAGGTTCCATGCCAAATTTTTCACCTAAAGTAACTCTTATAGCAGGAGCAGTTTGAACTATTACATATTTATCAGGATCAGATAACACTTCCCATACCTTAGCAACATTACTAACTTGAGTTAATGCAGCAGTAGGGCATACAGATACGCATTGACCACAAAAAGTGCATTGTGTATCTAGCATTGGACGACCAAAGGCAGGGGATATTACAGTTTCAAAGCCTCTATCCACTGCAGAGTAATCTCCACAGGTTTGAACTTCATTACACATAGTTTCACAGCGTCTACACATTATACATTTATCAAGGTTTCTATATATAGCACCGCTAGAGGAATCTTTCTTGTAATTAGACATAGCACCTTTATATTTAATTTTTCTTATACCCAATTCAGCAGCAATTAACTGAAGCTGACATTGAGTGTTTTTTTCGCATACAAGGCAGTCGGTAGGGTGATCTGATAATAAAAGCTCTACCATGGTACGTCTGGCTTTTATTGCTCTAAAAGTATTTGTTTTTACTACCATACCTTCAAAAGCTTCTGTAGAACAGGATGGCGCAAGGTTACGTCTTCCTTCAACTTCAACTAGACAAACTCTACAGGAAGAAGTTCTATTTACCATTTTTATGTCATGAAGATTAAGAAAACAGAGAGTAGGTATATTTATATTTACTTGTTTTGCAGCATCTAAAATTGTAGTGCCCTCTGGTAGTGATACTTTTAAATCATTTATAGTTAAATTTACCATTTTCATTTTTTTGCTCCTTTCTTAAAATTACTATTTCCTTGTGACAGCATCGAATTTACATGCACTCATACAGCCTCCGCATTTTATACACTTTTCCTTATCTATTGTATGTGTTTTCTTAACACTACCGGAAATAGCAACTGTAGGACATACCCTTGTGCAAGCAGTACAGCCTATACATTTTTCAGGATCTATATGATATTTTAAAAGTGCAGTACAAACTCCAGAAGGACAATATTTATCTTTTACATGAGACACATATTCATCCCAAAAAAATTTCATTGTACTAATAATTGGATTAGGTGATGTTTGACCAAGGCCACAAAGGGAAGAATCTTTTATTATGTAACTTAAATCTTTTAAACCTTCCAGATGTTCCATAGTACCTTTTCCATTGGTTATATCCTCCAAAATCTCAAGAAGTCTTTTATTACCTATTCTACAAGGGGTACACCTACCGCAGGATTCATCTACACTAAATTGTAAATAGAATTTAGATATATTTACCATACAATTGTCCTCATCCATAACTATCATACCCCCAGAACCCATCATAGAACCTATTTCAGTAAGGCTTTCATAGTCAATAGGAATATCTAAATATTCTTCGGGGATACAGCCACCAGAGGGACCTCCTGTTTGAACAGCTTTGAATTTTTTACCATCTTTAATTCCTCCACCAAGGTCAAATATTATTTCTCTTAAACTTATCCCCATAGGCACTTCTACAAGGCCTACATTATTAATTTTACCTGCCAGTGCAAATACTTTAGTGCCCTTACTTTTTTCAGTACCTATTGAACTAAACCAATCTGCACCCTTAAGTAGTATAGGACAAATATTTGCAAGGGTTTCCACATTATTTATATTGGTAGGCTTTTTCCAAAGACCAACTTGAGAAGGAAAAGGGGGTTTTACTGTAGGTTCCCCACGACCTCCTTCTACGGAGTTTATAAGTGCAGTTTCTTCACCACATATAAAAGCACCTGCGCCATATTTTAAATCTATATTAAAAGAGAAGTTGGAGCCTAAAATTTTATCTCCAAGCATTCCTATAGCATAGGCCTGTTTAATAGCAATTTTTAATCTGTTTATTGCAAGAGGGTATTCAGCTCTAATATAAACATAGCCTTTATTTGCACCTATACAATAGCCTGCAATAACCATGGCTTCAATTACAGAGTTAGGATCACCCTCTAATATGCTTCTGTCCATAAAGGCACCTGGATCACCTTCGTCAGCATTACAAATTATGTACTTCACAGGGGATTCGGATTTTTTTGACATTTCCCACTTTATGCCTGTAGGGAAGCCGCCGCCACCACGTCCTCTTAGTCCACTTTTCTTAAGTTCATCAATTACAGTTTCAGGAGTCATTTTATTTAAAACTTTACCTAAGGCTTCATAACCATTCATTGCTATATATTCATTGATGTTTTCTGGATTAATAAGACCACAATTTCTAAGAGCGATTCTCTTTTGTTTTTTATAGAAAGGGATATCTCTTTGTTTTGATATTCTATTATTTGAACCAGGTTCTTTATATAACAACTCATCAACAATGATACCTTTTGCAATGTGTTCATATACAATAAGTTTTGCTCTTTCAGGGGTGACTTCAACATAAAATACATTGTCTGGAACAATTTTAACGATAGGTCCTTTTTCGCAAAATCCAAAGCAACCTGTAGAAATAACATCCGCTTCCTCCTGAAGGTTTGCATTTTTAAGTTCAGCTTTAAGTGTGGCAACGACATCTATACCTTTTGAAGCGTGGCATCCCGTTCCTCCGCATACCAGGATGCTTTTTTTAATATGTTTATCTTCAATTTCGGAGATACGATTTGTAATTTTAGCTTTGTATTGTTCCCTTAAAGCTGTTAATTCTTCAAGGGATTTAATTTTATCCATATATTTCCCTCCACATTAAGTTTCAATATTTTAGGTATTTCTTTGAGTATGCATTAAGTTAAGGTGTATTGACTTATTATTCCTTCAACATCAGAAACCTTTACTCTTCCATGAACCTCTCCATCAATTACAACCACTGGTGCAAGACCGCAAGCACCAACACATCTCAAAATATCTATGGTGAATAATCCGTCCTTTGTGGTAAATCCATCTCTTATGTTAAGTTGTTTTTTAAATTCTTCCAGAACTTTTTCAGCACCTTTTACAAAACAAGCAGTTCCCATACATATGCTTATTACATGTTTACCTCTAGGTGCTATGGTAAAATAGGAATAGAAGGTAACTACACCAAATACCTTAGCTGCAGTAATGTTAAGTTTATTTGCAATAAATATCTGCAATTCTTCAGGAAGATATCCAAACATATTTTGCGCTGTATGAAGTACATTTATAAGTGCACCTTCTTTTTCTTCTAAATTGTCTATGTAGGAGGAGAGTTCTTTTAGCTTCTCATTATCTAATTTGCATATATCCATAATCGTTCCTGCTTAATGCAGGCTTTTCACCACCCTTTTTGTAATATTCTCAAAGTAGTATTGGCGTTATGAGTAATTTTTATTATACAATGTGTGCTAAAGGTTAATTTTAAAAAATAAAATTATTTTTGTATTGTAGAGAACCAATTTGGATTATTGTGAGTCTAATAGGTGAATTTTGAAATAGTATGCTATTTTGTACATGGAGGTAAGAAATGGAATATGCAACATTGGTTAGGAAAGCAAAAAATGGAGATGGAAATGCCTTTTCAAAACTAATAAAAGTTTATGAAAAAGATTTGTACAGGGTGAGTAAAGCCATGGTGAAAAATGATGATGATGCCTTAGATTGTATACAAGATACAATTTTAAGAGCTTATGAAAATATGGAAAAATTGGAAAAAGAGCAGTATTTTAAAACCTGGCTTATAAAAATCTTGATAAATAGGTGTAATTCGTTAATGTCTAAAAGGAAAAAGGTTATTTCCTATTCAGAAGTTTTTACTGAAGGGAAGGAAGATAATATTACTGAAAAAATAGAAGTGAAAAGTGCTATAGAAAAGCTGGAGGATGAGCTAAAAGTTCTTGTAATGCTATATTATTTTGAGGATATGAGTATAAAAGATATAGGTGAGAGTTTAAAAATACCTGAAGGAACAGTGAAATCCAGATTATCTAGAGCAAGAACTTATCTTAAAGAATTATTAGAAGATAAGGAAAGGAGTATCATTTAATATGGAAAATGAATTTGATTTAAAGTTAAAAGAATACCTTAATAAAAATGAGAATATAGAAGTTCCGGAAAAAATTTCTCGCGGTGTTGATGAAATATTGATGAATTTAAATAATAAAAAGAAGAAAAATTACATAAAGAAAGGAATTGCTGCAGCTATTATAGTTATAATGTCAACATTAGGAATGGGGGTAGCTTTTCCAGCATTAGCAGAGGAAATGCCTGTGATAAATAAAATTATTGGTAAAAATTCTATTTTTAATAGGGAATATAAAGAATTTAACCATTTTGATAATCTTAAAAACGTACAGGATTATTCTATGGATGTAGAACAAACAATAAAGGATAATAATATTTCAGTGACGTTAAAGGAAATAGCTTATGATGGAACAGCTTTATATGTTATTTATGAAGAAAAAGGAATAGAAATTTCTGAAAAAGATTATTTTAATGATAAAAAAACCTTAAGTATAGATGGAAAACCACTTGAAGCTGGGGCTATAATACCAGAAAAGATAAATAATAATACTGTGCGCGTTACAGAAGTATATCCTATTGTTGAAGAAAAAAATATTCCAGATAAGTTTAATGTGGAGATTCATTTTACTCAAATACACGAACATAATGGGAAATGGGATTTTAATTTTAGAATTGACAAGAATCAACTTGTTAAAAATTTAAATACAAAGAAAATAAATGAAAATATAACAGTAGGATGGGATAGGGCTAAAATACTTTCTTTAACCCAAAGTTCTGCTTATATAAGCCTTAATATTGAACACAGCCATTATAAGCCAGATAGATATGATTTTTCAATGCTAGATGATAAAGGAAATGAATTACAACAAGATGATATGGGGAGAATTACAAAGAAAGGAATGTATAAAATAGTTACAAGGTTTTTTAAGTCAACGAAAAATCAAAAAATATCAAAAATAAGAGTAGTTAGGAGTAAAATAGGATATTTTTCACCTGATAAAATAAAACATAGGAGTTATTTAGATTTAAATGATATAGCACCAAAAACCATATCTATTGGTTCAAGCAAAGAATTAAAGGTTAGTAAAATTGAAGAAAAAGATAATTATTATGAAGTTATTTTAGAAACAAAGGATTTATCCATACAGCAATATAGGTTTGCAGGAGGAATATCGGTATATAACAAGGAAAAAAATGAAAATGACCGTACAGCTTACAGTGTAGTTAAATTAGATGCACTAGGAAACAATAGTTACAAAGTTTCTGTACTTAAAAGAGATGTTAAAAATGGAAAAAATGTTTTAGCTTTTGGAAATTATGATGAAACTATAGCGGAAATAACTGAAATTAACTTAAAGTAAAATTCCACCTTCTATATAAGAGAGAACATTAGCAATGGTAGCTATGAGATAAAAGTGATATAATATTAGAAAGTTACTTAACTGAAAGGATACAATAAATAACATGAGTGATAAAATTAAAGTTCAAATATTTGGTGTGAAATATAAAGAAATTTCAAGTGGATGCGGTTGCAGCAATAAAAAAAGTGGATGTGATAGCTGTAAAAGTAAAAAAGAATCTTGTGATGGATGTGGTAGCAGTGGTGGCTGTGGGAAAAATAGCGGAAATACAGTAGGGCAGGCTTATGATAAGTTAAAAAAGTTTATTGAAGAAAGTGATGTTAATAATAAGACTGAACTGGAATTTATAGATTTAGACCAAATTAATATTAAAGAAAAATATCCGAAAATAAAAGAGACTATAGACAAAGGCTTTGAACCACCTATTACAGTTATTGATGATATCATAAGATATTATGGTGGTATATCTGAGAGTTTAGTGTATAAAGACATAAAAGAGCTTTTAGAGTAAAAGTTTTAAAATAATAAAAACCTTATGTTTATGAATTACATACACATAAGGTTTTTTGCGTAGAACGAGAAATCTTTTAAGAAAGAGCTAGTTCATCGCTTATAAAGTCTTTGCAATTTTTGTTATTGAATAAGTCTAAAAGTTTAGGTATAGTTAGACTTTTCTTTTCTTCACCACTTATATCTAAAAGTATTTCTCCAGCATGGAGCATTATTAATCTGTTTCCTATATCTATAGCATAATTTAAATTATGAGTTATCATAAGTGTAGTTATATTTTTTTCACTAACAGTACTTTTGGTTAACTCTATTATATTTTCAGAGGTTTTTGGATCTAAAGCTGCAGTATGCTCGTCTAAAAGTAATAAATCAGGGTTAGATATAGTTGATATAAGTAATGATAAGGCTTGCCGCTGACCACCGGATAGCAATCCAACTTTTGTATTTAAATTATTTTCAAGTCCTAAAGAAAGTTTTGATAATATTTCTTGAAAGAATTCTATATTTTTTTTAGAAACTCCAGCACTTAAGCCAAATTTACCACCTTTATTATAAGCCATAGATAGATTTTCTAGTATAGTCATGGAAGGTGATGTACCTAAAGTTGGATTTTGAAAAACCCTACCAATAAATTTTGTTCTTTTATGTTCAGGAAGAGCTGAAATATCTCTCCCTTTTAAACAAATAGACCCTTCATCAGGTAGTATGCCGCCAGATATCAGATTTAGAAGAGAAGACTTTCCAGCTCCATTACTTCCTACTATAGTAATAAAATCTCCTTTATTTATGTGAAATGATAAATTATTAAATACCACTTTTTCATTTACTGTATTTTTATTAAAAGCTTTTTGTAAATTATTTATTCGAAGCAATTGCTACACCTCCTGAAGTTAATTTTTTTAACTTTTTAAAACTTAAATTTAGCTTTTTGCCATTTAAGGACAATGCAATTATAACAATTACACAAGTTATAAGTTTTAAATCTGTTGGAGGGAAGCCCATTTTCAAAGCAAGAGATAAACTACCTTTATACAATATCGAACCTAAAATTGCAGTAGTTGTTGGAAGTAAGAATGAAGCTTTTCTGAAAACAGATTCTCCTAGTATAACAGAAGCCAGGCCCATTACTATAATTCCAGTACCCATACCTACATCAGAAAATTTCTGATATTGAGCCATCATAGAACCGGACAATGCTACAATACCATTTGAAAGCATAAGACCTAATATTTTTATAGTTCCTATATCAATTCCGAGAGAAGTTACCATTTGAGGATTGTCTCCTGTGGCTCTTAATATAAAACCAAGTTTTGTTTTTAAAAATAAATCTAAACCTATTTTAGCTAAAACAGCAAATATAGCAATTATGATTACAGGAGAAATGCTGTTAGAAAAAATAGTGCTTTGAGAGAACAATGGTATATTTGCTTTACCCATTATTCTAAGATTTATAGAGTAAAGACCTATCATAACTAAAATACCTGAAAGCAAATTAGTTATTTTAAGCTTAACGTGAAGTACCCCTGTAATTCCACCTGCTATAATTCCTGAAGCAAAAGCTAAAATTAATGATACATATGGGTTTACACCTTTTATAAGAGCGGCTGCTGTAACAGCAGCCCCAAGAGCAAAGGTTCCATCTACTGATAGATCAGGGAAATCTAATATTTTATAAGTTATATAAACACCTATTGCCATTATGGCAAATATAAATCCCTGTTCTAATATATTTATTATAAAGCCATCCATTACTTGCCACCACCCTTAACTAGTTCTGCTTTTGATTTTAAATCATCTGGTATGGTGATGTTAAGTTTTTTGGCTGTGTCTTCATTTATTATTAGTTTTGTTTCCTTTAAAGTTTGTATAGCCATATCATTAGGTTTTTTACCATTTATAATATCTACTGCCATAAGTCCAGTTTGGAAACCAAGTTTGTAGTAATCTATACCTTCTGTAGCTAATGCTCCAGCATCTACGTGAGCCTTTTCAGCACCAATTACAGGTATTTTTTTCTCAATACATTTTGAACTAATAATGGACATTGATGATGCCACTAAATTATCTGTTGGGGTATATAAAACATCAATTTTAGAAAGTAAGGAATTTAATGACTGTGATAAATCATTAGAGCTTGTAATACCTACAGGTACTATTTCTAAATTCATCTTTGCAGCTTGTTCTTTTGCGCTTGCAACTTGAATTTCTGAGTTTGCTTCACTAGTATTATATAACATACCTATTTTTTTGCAGTTAGGGTTTAATTTTTTCATTAACTCAAATTGTTTATCCATAGGTAATGCATCACTAGTGCCTGTAACGTTGGTATCAGGCTTGTTCAATGATTTAACTAAACCAGACTTCACAGGATCAGTTACAGCAGTTACAAGTATAGGAATACTTTTAGTACTGTTGTATGCCGCCTGAGCTGAAGGGGTGGCTATAGCCAATATTAAATCCTTCTTGTTTGAAACGAAATTGCTTGCAATAGTTTGAGCCGTAGGAATATCTCCTTGGGCGTTTTGAAAATCAATTTTGATTTTTTCTCCATCCTTGAAACCTTTAGAACTAAGACCGTCTATGAAACCTTTACGAGTTGCATCTAGAGCAGGATGCTCTACAAGTTGACTAATTCCAATGTTTACTACCTTATTTGAACTACTTTCACTTTTGCTGTTATTTGAAGAACAGCCTGTTAAAACAGAACCACCTAAAAATAACGTGCCAATTACACATAACAATAATTTTTTTGCTACCATACTACCATCCTCCTAAAATATTTAATTATAAAAATAAAAGCTACTTTTTTAATGTTAAAGATAGCTCTATTTAACCTAAATTTCTACCGTTCTACATTACCATTCTACACTACCATGCTACGAAATACATTATTTAGTTTATGATTGTAATTTTAAATTTGTTACTACTATACTACTATGTTCACATAAAATTTATTATTTTTCTGAACGTTTAAAAATGATTATTAAAAACAATGATATATTAAATTATTTTTAATGTCAACACATCTGCAAATATTCACAATATTATTAATAAAGATTGATAAGTGTGAAAATACATGATATCTAGTCGCTAAAAATTCAATTAATAAATATCAGGTATTGAGCGGTGTGCAAGACCAATAACCACTTCATTTAAATGAAGAAGACCAATACTTAAAAATATACATACGCTTATATGCTCACCAGATCTAGCTATTCCTATTTTGCCACCTACATTTAGTCCATTAGCTTTAGGTGCAATTTGGGCTAAAGCTTCTTTGGCAGCACCAGCTACAGCTCCATCATGTACATGGCAGTCTCTTATAAGCCCACTTCTTTTAGAAGCAACAAGAGCTCTTTCAATTACTTTTGTAGTAAATCCAGAAAAGTTTCCACCAATATCTACTGCAGTAACCAATATGTTGTCTTCTTTATAAGTATTCATAAGGATAGCTTCTGTCTCTCTTGAAGATATGGCCATGTTCACAGAAGCTTTAGCTATATCAGTACTTTTATGATCCATTAAATATCATCTCCTTATATTTAATTACTTATTTTATAATGTTTAATTTGTGAAAGTTAAGGCATATGAAAGAAAATAACAAATCAAAGATGCTATGGATATTTTATGTCAGACAAGGAAACAGGTTCCGCTGATAGTTGTTCTATCAAAGGATTCTGCTGACGCAGTATGACACAAAATAGACTAGCAGACTGACTAGTTATTTTTTTGAATGTGCCTAAGCTAGTAATTTTCATATGAAGTATACCATAATTATAGATTAAAGTACATAATAGGAGTTGTTAAAAGCCACCGTTTTAGGTAGCAGGATTTATGCAGGATGATAGGCATCGGATAAATAATTGTATTATTTACGGGAATTTTAAAAATAATATAAATGTTATATATAATAAATATAAAGGAGGTATAGAGGCATTTTTTATAAAGGAGTGCATTTATACCTCTTTTTCCTACATGACAAAGAACAAGATTATCTTATATAATGGGAACATACTAAAAATTTTTGGGAGAAGGTTAAAGGAGTAGTATGAAAAGAATAAATGAAATTTTTAGTGATTATGAAGCAAGGGGTAACATAAATACTGCCATTGTGGAATCGGTAGTCTTAATTAAAAAAACTAAAACCCTGGAAATGAAAATCAGCTCTGATAAATATATTGAAATAGGAGAGTTCGAAGGTCTTAATAATTTTATAAGAGAAAGATTCTCATTAAAAGATTCTAAAATCGCTGTAAAGTATGCTGAGGGAACGAATAAGAAGCCCATAGAAGAGGAATTACAAAATATTATATTTTCAGTGGCAGATAAATATCCTGCCTTAAAAGCAGTGATAAATGATAGTGAATATGAAGTAGATAACAATACCATAAGTTTTAATTTTAAAATTCCAGTATCAGATTTTTTAAAATCCATGGATTATGATAAAAAAATCAATAGGGCTATAAAAAACCTGTACGGTACAGAATATAAAATAAGTTTTGTTGATAACTTAAGTGGGGAAGAATTATTAAAGATGGCAGAGGATAAACGTGCAAACGAAATGCTGTTTATTAAAAAAGAAATTAATAGCACACCAATGAGTAATGCCCCTAAATTGCCTAAGGAAGTTGCAGAAAAAAAACAAGAATGGAAACAGAAACAAGAAGGAAAAGCAGAAACCCCTGGGAAAAAAGGTAATCCATTCTTGATATTAGGCAGAAGTGCTAATATTAAGGAACCTATAGTAAAAATTACTGACATTACACCAGATGAGGGGAAGATAGCTATACAGGGTGAAATATCCAATATGGAAGCAAAGGAATTAAGAAGTGGAAAAACATTAGTTTCCTTTGATTTATATGACGGCTCAAGTTCTATGACATGTAAGTCTTTCTTGAAACCTGGTGAAGAGGGTGAAATAGTATCTAAGCTTAAAAAGGCTAAGGGTGTTAGGCTCTCCGGAAATGCAGGCTATAGCAAGTTTTCTGGCGAAGTTGAGATGATTGCCAATACTATAGTAGAAACAGGAGGCATGAAGAAGGTTAAGAGGCAAGATAAGGCAGAAGTGAAGAGGGTAGAGCTGCATATGCATACACAAATGAGTCAGATGGATGCTATGACAGGTGCCTCTGATTTGATTAAAAGAGCCATGAGCTGGGGCATGAAATCTATTGCCATAACGGATCATGGAGTGGTGCAGGCATTTCCTGAGGCACATAAGCTTCTTGGAAGAGATAATCCGGACATGAAAGTTATATATGGAGTGGAGGCCTATTTGGCACCAGATAAAAAACCTTCTGTAACAAACCCTAAGGGACAGAGTATCGATACCACTTATTGTGTGCTGGATTTGGAAACCACAGGCTTTTCACCAGTAACTGAAAAAATTACTGAAATAGGAATCATGAAACTTAAAGATGGAAAGGTAATAGATAAGTTTAGCTGCTTTGTGAATCCTGAAAAGCCTGTTCCAGCAAGGGTTGTGGAGATTACCAATATAACAAATGATATGGTAAAGGATGCGGAAACCATAGATAAGGTATTTCCTAAAATGCTGGAATTTATTGATGGAAGTGTTTTGGTTGCTCATAATGCTGGATTTGATGTGGGCTTCTTAAAGCATAATGCTAGGGCATTAGGCTATGATTTCGATTTTACATATGTGGATACCTTGTCCTTAGCACATGAGGTCTTCCCTGATTTTAAAACTTATAAATTAGGAAGGATCGCTAAAAACCTTGGCATAAAGGTGGAGGTTGCGCATAGAGCTTTAGATGACGTAGATACTACTGTTAAGGTGTTTAAAGTAATGCTTGAAAAGTTAAAGGAAAGAGGCGCAAAAACTCTTCAGGATATAGATATATACGGTTCTGATGAGGCGGCTAAGAAGGTGGCGTATAAAAAGCTTAAAACCTACCATGCAATAATATTCGCAAAGGATTATGTGGGCTTGAAGAATTTATATAAGCTAGTATCTTATTCAAGTTTAGATTATTTTTATAAAAAACCACGTATATTAAAGAGCATGTATAAAAAATATTCCGAGGGCTTAATCCTTGGTAGTGCCTGCAGTGAAGGAGAGTTGTATCAGTCAATACTCTTAGGGAAATCCGATGAGGAAATTGAAGAATTAGCAAAGGAATACGATTATTTAGAAATTCAGCCTCTAGGAAATAATGATTATTTGGTAAGGAAAGAGCAAGTACCTAATAGAGAATATCTAAAGGAAATCAATAGAAAAATTGTAGCTCTGGGAGAAAAATTTAATAAACTTGTAGTGGCTACGGGAGATGTTCATTTCATGGACCCTGAGGATGAGATATACAGGCGTATATTGGAAGCAGGACAGGGATTTAAGGATGCAGATAACCAAGCACCTTTATATTTAAGAACTACCGAGGAGATGCTTAAGGAATTTTCCTATTTAGGAGAGGAAAAGGCCTATGAGGTAGTAGTTACAAATACCAATAAGATATCAGATATGTGTGAGCCAATTAGCCCTATTTCACCAGAAAAGTGTCCGCCACACATAGATGGCTGTGAGCAGACTATTAAGGATATTACCTATGAGAAGTCTCATGAGCTATATGGTGACCCGCTTCCTGAAATCATTCAGTCTAGACTGGATAGGGAGCTCGATTCCATTATAAAAAATGGTTTCTCCGTAATGTATATTATAGCTCAAAAACTGGTATGGAAATCAAATGAGGATGGCTATCTGGTAGGGTCCAGAGGGTCTGTTGGTTCCTCTGTTGTTGCATATATGACCGGTATAACGGAAGTAAATGCACTGCCGCCACATTACAGGTGTCCCAGCTGCAAACATTCAGACTTTACGGATTACGGCTGTAAAAACGGATTTGACTTGCCAGATAAGCTTTGTCCTGTTTGTGGAGAAAACTTAGCTAAGGATGGCATAGATATTCCCTTCGAAACCTTTTTAGGCTTCAATGGAGATAAGGAGCCGGATATAGACTTAAATTTCTCAGGAGAATATCAGGCAAAGGCCCATAAATATACAGAGGTTATCTTTGGAAAGGGCACAACCTTTAAGGCCGGAACCATAGGTACCATAGCAGAAAAAACAGCCTTCGGATACGTGAAAAAGTATGTTGATGAAAAAAACATTACAGTAAGCAAGGCAGAAATCATCAGAATCTCAAGAGGCTGTACAGGTATAAAAAGAACCTCAGGACAGCACCCTGGTGGAATCATAGTAGTGCCTAAGGGGAGAGAAATTTTTGAATTTTGCCCTGTACAACATCCTGCTGATGATTCAAATTCAGATATTATAACAACACATTTTGACTATCACTCCATTGACCAGAATTTATTGAAGCTGGATATACTGGGGCACGATGACCCAACAGTAATAAGAATGCTACAGGATATAACCGGAGTAGATCCACAAAAGATACCTATGGATGATAAGGATACTATGTCTATATTTTCATCCACGGAAGCTTTGAAAGTAACACCACAGCAGATAAATTCCAAGGTTGGAACCTTTGGTATTCCTGAGTTTGGAACTAAGTTCGTAAGAGGAATGCTTTTAGATACAATGCCAAAAGCCTTTTTTGATTTAATATGTATATCAGGACTTTCCCACGGTACCGATGTATGGCTTGGAAATGCTAAGGACTTAATTGATAAAGGAACAGTAACCTTAAATGAGGCAGTGTGTACTAGAGATGATATCATGGTCTATCTTATTAAAAAAGGTCTGCCGCCAAATACTGCATTTAAGATAATGGAGTTGGTACGTAAGGGAAAGGCGCTAAAGGACCCCGAAAAATGGGCAGAATATGAGGCTTTAATGAGGAAGCATCAGGTGCCGGAATGGTACATAGATTCTTGCAGAAAGATAAAATACATGTTCCCTAAGGCACATGCTGCAGCTTACGTAATGATGGCCTTCAGGATAGCTTGGTTTAAGGTTCATATACCTAAGGCCTATTATGCAGCATACTTCACCATCAGAGCAAAGGCCTTTGATAGCGAATTCATGATATTCGGAAAAGAAAAGGTTAAAGAGAAGATGAAAGAAATTGAAATAATGGGCATGCAAGCTCCACCTAAGGATAAGGATATGTACGATGACTTGGAACTGGTTTTGGAAATGTATGAGAGGGGCATTAATTTCTTGCCTATTGATTTATATAAATCTCATGCTTCCAAATTCCTACTAGAAGAGGATGGCTTAAGGCCACCTATAAATAGTATATCGGGCATGGGAACCATTGCAGCAGAAGGCATATTTAGCGCTGCTAAGGAAAAGCCATTTAGCTCAATAGAGGATGTAAGGAAACGTGCTAAGCTCGGGAATTCCACTACAGATTTACTTAAAAAGTTTGGCTGCTTAAAAGGTCTTCCGGAAAGTAATCAAATGTGCTTTTTTGATGTAATTTAACCAGTGAAAGCCACTAGTTGAACTAAAAGTTAGACAATAAAAAGAAAGCTCATAAATAAGAAAGTGTAACTTAGTTTATAAAGACCACGCTGAAGTAATATTCAGCGTGGTCTTTAATGTTTTAAAGGATTATGAGACATATAAAATTAAGTCATTCATTAAGAAAATATATTGATACGTTAATTACTTGTATTTCCAGTTGTTCCTCCAGTTGATGGTTTTGGATTTGCATTGACCGTTGTTTCTCCAGTAGATGTCTTTGAACCTGTATTTTCGGTTGCTCCTTCAGTTGATGTTTTTGAACCTGTATTTCCGGTTGTTGTTCCTCCAGTAGATGCCTTTGAATCTGAATTTCCGGTTGCTGTTCCTCCAGTAGATGCCTTTGAATCTGAATTTCCGGTTGTTGTTCCTCCAGTAGATGTCTTTGAACCTGTATTCCCAGTTGTTTCTCCAGTAGATGCTTTTGAACCTGCATTGACCGTTGTTCCTTCAGTAGATGTCTTTGAACTTGTATTTCCAGTTGTTCTTTCAGTAGATGCTTTTGAACTTTTATTTTTAGTTGCTCCTCCTGATGAACCTGTGGCATCAGTGGACTGATTAGGAACGATAGTTTTTACTTCAGGAGTTGGTGTATTAGTAAATATTCCTTTGAAATAAGATTTTCCTAAAACTCCAATAAATATAAGCAAAATAATTGATACAATAATTATTATTGCCTTTTTAGCGTTACTAGGTTTGTTATTTCTATGGATCGTTTTTCTATTTCCTCTATTTAATGTTTCTTCAGCACCTAATGGTCTATTCATAACCATTGTAAAGGCATCTTTTTCGTTAGGAACTATTGTTTTTTCAGTTTTTCTAAATATATTTGAGATTACCTGACCTATATTTTTAGGTATATTAAGCAATAAGGATAGGATTCCATTTTGTTCTAGAGAATCTATCTGCTTAAAATTTTCAGGTGATCTGATTATAATAATAGGTTTATTCATTGCATACTGATTCTCCGAATATACTGTAACTGAAAACTTATCATCCTTACTTAAAAAGGGAATATACACATCTAAAATGTTATCTTTTATTGAAGAATCAAATTTTAAACCTCTTGTTATTTTAGCATCTGTACTCCTTAAGTTAGTTTGTGAACTTTGTATATAGAGGGTTAACTCATGAATTGTTTTATTTGATACATTGCTAAGGGTAATAATGTATGCACAAAGTTTTTTATTACTAATTTTTATAGGTATAGCATTTTTTATAGTACATAATATTCTAGGTGCTAAATTTTTATAATACTCTAACAGTAACCCAGATATAAATGATATTATTATAGTTATAATTGCAGTTTTTATAATGTTTGTCATATTAATTTTCGCTTCCTTACTTTTTCGATTACCTATTAAATTATAAAGTAGATAGATATTTGTGTCAAACTTAAAAATTAATTATAATAACCCTAAAAATTCAGACGAAAAATGCTTGCTTTTTAGTTAACATATGTGTAAATAAGTATACAATAAAAAAGCAATAAAATTTTTAGAACAAGCACTAATATAGCAATTCTCACATTTTGATATAGATAAAATTGTGAGATATTCTTTGTTATGATAAACTATATTATGAAAATATATTGAAATTTTAGTTAATATTGAGGTGTAATTTACTATATCTGCGGATACTTTTGAATCATTAAGTTTCCGAAAGTAAATGAAAGGAAAGTGTATTTGGATGAAAAAATTAAATCATATTCTTATAGTTGTGATTGGTGTAGTTATAGCATCACAGATTTATTTTGGTTTTCTAATTCAAGATTTTACTATAGCTCTTTCAGCAGTTGTATTTCCTGTATTCCTTTACAATTATGCTGAATTAAATCCAATAGTAACAGCAATAATAACAGGAATGTCTTCCACATTTTATAGATCAATATGGGTTTATTCTAGTAATATGGATTTTATGAAAACCATTAAAATAACTACACCAGAAATAATATTTTTTACTATTTATGGATGTATATTTTACTTTTTATATTATAGAAATGGGGAAAAGGACCTGACAAGGTTTATATTTTCAGTGCTTTGCTGTGACTTTTTTTCAAATGTTGTTGAAATAAGTGTCCGAACTAAAATAATTGGTGAAAATGGTAATATGATTAAAGCTCTTTTTATAGTAGCTTGTGTGAGAACTTTAATGGCTTTGATTATATTAATAGCACTGAAGTATTATAAATCATTTCTTATAAAAGAAGAACATGAAGAACGCTATAGAAAATTGATATTAATAACGTCTAGTTTTAAAAGTGAAATATATTTTATGAATAAGAATGCTTCTGAAATAGAAGATGTAATGAAAAAGTCCTTTTCGGCCTATGAGATCGTTTCTAAAAATCATTATTCCGAAGAACTCAAGAATCTTACACTTGATATTGCTAAAGATGTTCACGAGATTAAGAAGGGTTATATCAGGGTTATGAGGGGACTTGAAGAAATGCCTGATGAAAAAATAGATGTTGAACATATGAAAATAAAAGATATTATAAATATTTTAGAATTGGATACAAAGGATTACATAATAAGCAAAAACTTAAACATTGAACTGGATTTTAAAGTTGAGTGTGATTTTTATGTTTCACAGCATTTTTATTTGGTATCAGCCATAAGAAATCTTATTTTTAATGGAATAGAGGCCATAGGCAGCAAGAAAAAGGGATTAGTTAAACTGAAAATTAAAGAGATAGGTGATGAATACATTTTTATTGTATCCGATAATGGGACAGGCATAAATAAAAGTAATTTGGATTTTATATTTAATCCAGGATTTTCTACTAAGTACGATAAAACTGGTAGTATATGCAGAGGAATAGGTCTTACTTTAGTAAGGGATTTAGTTCAGGATATTTTTAAAGGAAGTATATCTGTACAATCTATGGAAGAGACAGGTACAACTTTTACAGTAAAAATACCAATAAACTCATTTAGGAGGTAAGTATTATGCAATATTATATTATTGATGATGATGTCAATATTGTTCAGATATTGACTAACTTGATTGAAGAAAATGAGTCAGGTGAGGTAATAGGCAGTTCTAATGATGGAGAAACAGCTCTTAGAGAAATAATGATTTGTAATCCAGATATTGTATTAGTTGATCTGCTTCTACCTAAATTAGATGGTAATAGTTTAGTAAGGGAAATAAAGCTGTTAAACCCCAAAATTAAGTTTATTATGATTTCTCAGGTATCAAACGCAAAATTAATAGAAGATTCTTATAATTCTGGAATTGAGTTTTTTATCAGTAAACCTATTAACAAAATTGAGGTAGAAAAAGTTACAAGTAAGGTGGCAGAAAAAATTGAAATTGAAAATATGCTTCATGATATAAAGAAAATATTCAAAGATATTAATCCTGAAAAAAAATCACAAGATAATAATATTAAAATAATCAAGCACGTTCTAAGTAGGTTTGGTATGCTGGGCGAAAAAGGAACAAATGACATTATTAAAATTTGTATGTATCTTTTGGAAACAAAGAAATCATTTGATGAATGTAATTTTAACGAATTAAGTTCTATGCTTGGAGATAATCCTAAAACAGTACAACAAAGAATAAGGAGAGCAATTAAAATTGGATTAACCAATCTTGCATATATAGGAATAGAAGATTATTATAATGAAAGTTTTCAGGATTATTCTAAAGGTATGTTTGATTTTGCAAGTGTTAAAGCTGAAATGGATTATATCAATGGAAAAAACAAAACTGGGGGAAAGGTAATAATAAACAAGTTTTTTCAGGGATTGTTATTGCAGTGTGAAGACTATTAAAAGATTACTGAATACCATTTGGTAAAATTTATATTGTATGTATATATTTATATAATATTGAATAAAATGTTTTTGAAAATTTAGAATTTTTAAAAACATTTTATTTTTTTGACTAAATATTTTGAAGCAATTTGAAGCAACTTGAAGCATTTTGTAGTGGGCCTATTATAATCAATTATGAAAGTAAAAGTGAAATTAATTTCAATTAATTCAATTGAAAAACTAATTGTTCAATTGAATTAATCATATGTTTTTTATTTATATTTTATAAGGGAGGTCATTATATGAACTTATTTGCTAGAAAAAAAGACGTAAATTCTATTTTAGACAATAATAAAAACAATTCTTCAGAGCGAACTTTAGGTGCATTTGACGTAACATTAATGAGTATTGGAGCAACAATTGGAACTGGAGTAATGGTGCTGGCAGGTGTTGTAGCTGCAAGAGATGCAGGTCCTGCTGTAGTTTTATCATTTATTGCTTCTGCAATTGCTTGTACACTTGTAGCTTTATGTTATTCTGAATTTGCATCATCAATTCCAACAT
>CAZKOJ010000027.1:0-32607 GCA_964554365.1 uncultured Clostridium sp.
CAAATGTATACGTAATTAATGGAAAAAAGCATTTTTTTATATGCGATACTTATTTGGGACCATTTTATATGAAAATCATAAGAAAATATCTTGAGGTTAATTTTGGTAAGAAGGAATATATAATATTTAATTCTCATAGCCATTGGGATCATATATGGGGTAATTATGAGTTCAAAGATTATATAATAATTTCTCAGGAAAAATGTAGAACAGCTATAATGAAAGATGGGAAAAATGATTTAATTAATCATGGTGGGCAATTTGCAAAGGAAGATATAAATATAGTTATACCTAATGTTACTTTTGATAACAAGCTTATATTTCATGAAGAAGGTATAGAATTTTTCTATAGTCCAGGGCATTCAGAGGACTCAGCATCTTGTTATGATTATACAGATAATACACTTTTTGTAGGCGATAATATTGATGACCCTATTCCTAGTTCTATATGTTGGAGTGAATTAGAGAAATATAGAGATACTTTAGAACAATATATGAAAATAGGAGCAGATATTATAGTACAAAGTCATGGAGATATTATAACTAATGATATAGTAAGGAAAAATAAAGAGTATTTAACCAAATTAATTGCAAATGAGAAGATGAACTTTAAAAGTGAGGAAGTTATAAAAAAGCATCTCATTAATATTGAATATTTAAGTCAATATAATAAATAGTAAAAGAGAAACTGTAGTTGAAGGATAAGACGAAGAAGATATAGAAGGGGCCAAAACTTCATTTGATGCTTGGAATTCTGTTTATTATCGGTTCATCAATTTTTCAAAAAATAATTTAGTGTGAGGTTTAAGTATGATTTACAAACGTAATAGGTTATTATATGGAGTTATGATAATAGTTGTAATTGGTTTAGGGTTATGCTCAAGAAAGATGTCTAATAGTATGCCAATTTTTTTGAATACATATCTAGGGGATGCACTATGGGCGTTAATGATTTTCTTTGCTTTTGGTTTTATTTTTAGAAGGATGGAAACAAAGATAGTTGCGGTAATAGGAATATCGTTTTGCTATCTTATTGAATTAAGCCAATTATATCATGCTAATTGGATAGATAATATAAGAAAAACAACCTTAGGTGGATTGATATTAGGATATGTATTTTCATGGAAAGACTTATTGGCATATGCTATAGGAATTGGAACAGGTGTAATTATTGAATTTTTATATAGTCATTCAAAGAGCTAAGTAAGCAAAAAAAGTCAAAAGTCTATTAATTTATAGTGGTATAGCTAAAGTTGGCGTAAAAAATTAAGTGTCAAAGACAATAAAAGGAATGTTTTAAATACTAGTTATATAATTGAAAATGGTAAAATTTATAATAAAATCAAAAAAGATTACAGCAGTAATGTGATATAAGGAGGGAGTATATGGTATATGTAACTTTAGAAAAAAAGCACTTACCTAAATTAGCAAAAATTTATGTAGATGCTTTTAACTCTGCACCATGGAATGATGAATGGACAGAAGAAAGTGCTTCAAATCGTTTGTCACAAATGATAAACTGCCAGGGGTATTACGGTCTTGTTTGTTTTGATGAAAATGACAATATATGCGGCATGATACTTGGAAATCACGAGTATTTTTATAGTGGTATGCACTTTAATATAAAAGAATTTTGTGTAAATATTAGATTACGCGGCAAAGGGGTTGGCTCTGCACTTTTAGAAGAGTTTTTGACTAGACTTAAAAGTAAAGGAATTGATGAAGTTATCTTAGTTACTTCACGTACAAACGAGACAGAGGGATTCTATAACAAACAAGGGTTTGAAAGTTTTAATAGCATGGTTATGATGGGAAAAACATTATGAGTTTAAAGGAAATCCCCACATAAAAGCAGCATATCTTGGAGTTATAATCAGGGCAAATCCATCTTCAATATTGAAATGCGGTTGCCCTGGTAAGTTACACCTGTATTATTTTTAATCATATATTAATAAGTTTTATTTTGTTTCATTAACTTTATCTATATTATTTCTATCAATTGATACTCTCTCACTTAAAAATGTTGAACCTAAAATAAGCATCCCACCAACTATTTGAATTAGTGTCATAGTTTCCCCCAAAAATATTGAAGAAATAAGTACAGCTGAAATTGGATCAATATAGCTTAAAATAGCTATAGACTGTGCATTTAATTCTTTCACTGAAGTGAAGTAAAGTAGATAAGCAATACCTGTATGTACAATACCTACCACAAATATAAAAATCCAAGTTTTGTGGCTTATTCCTGTTACATTAAGGTTGCTTTTATATAGGATGCTTAGTAAAAGTACAATACCTGCCATAGTAAGTTGGATTAATGTAGTTTCAAATCCTGATAAATTTTTAATAAACTTATTCATTAAAATTACACTAGCATATAATACTGCACCTAAAAGCCCATATGTAATTCCTTTTAAATGGTTGTAAGAACTAGTGATAGTATTGCCACCTACATTAAGGATTAAAAATAATCCTACTAGAGCCATAAGAATGAAGCCAATTTTTATGGCTGTAAGTTTTTCATTAAGAATAATAGGAGATAACATTATTACAAACATAGGTGCAAAATAATAACTTAAAGTTGCGTTAGGTATAGTGGTATACTTATATGCTTGAAATAAAAAAATCCAATTTAATCCCAAGGCTACACCAGATATAATAAGTATTAAAAGATTTTCTTTAATTGATTTAAAAGATATTTTTTCACTTCTAAAAAAGCTGGCACAAACTAAAAATAAGCTTCCAATAGCAGCTCTAAAAAAAGCAAGCTCCATAGATGGTAAATTTATATTCTTTACAAAAACACCTATGCTTCCGAATATAAGCATGGAACTAATAATTTTAAGTTTAGCATTCATATTTACCCCTCCGTATATGATTTAATTTGTTTTTTAAATTCTGAAATCATTTATGAATTCATGATAAAATTATACTATAATGCACATTATACACTATTGAAAAAATTATGATAATGAAGAATTTAAAAAAAGGTACAAGATTAAATGTTTCTTAAAATATAATAAAGTTAATATAATATGTGACGATATAACAAGTGTAAGAAAATATAGGAAACTTACAAAATATTGGGAAAGGAGGACTGGATATGAGAATATCTTTTTCACCACAACAGCGTATAGGCTCAGTAAATTTAAGATATAGTTCTAATAGTAATTTGCCTAAAACCGATGTTAATAATAATGTAAAGAGTGAAAGACGTGATGCTTTGAATAAAAGTAGTATGAATATATCTTTAGGGGGAAAGTCAAAGAAAAATAGTATCTTGGAAAACCTAATGAAGCAGAAAGAAAATTTAATGGAAAGTAAAAATACGCTTATGGATAAATCTTTAAAAAATGGTGAGGATCCGATGTCTATAAAAGAAAAAGTTGAAACCATTAATAAACAAATTGAAGAGATTGATAAGCAGGTAAGTGAACTTCAGTTGGAAGACCAGCGTAAGGCACTTGGAACTGAAGATAAAAATAAGAAAAATAAAAAATCTACGGAGAAATCAAATAAGGTTTCAGAAAGCGATTTGAAAACAGATCCATCTATGGATAATATGTTAAGCCTCTCAAATAATCTATCGCAGGCTAAGGCTTTATTATCTCAAAGGACATTAATGTCAGGTGAAGCAAAAGTTTTAGCCATTGAAATAAAGCTAGATGAGTCAAGAAGGGCACCTAACACTGCTAAGAAAAGAGAACATGCTGATAAGCTAAAGGAAAAAATTGAAAATATTACTGAAAAAATCAGTGATACTTTAAATGAGATAAACAATAAAGATGATAACAGCATAGAAGGTAACATTTCTAATAGTGATGTTGATAAAAAACAACAAGGCAAGGATGTAGAGATTAGTGGAAATTTGAAAATTGCAGATAAATTACTTATAAATCAACAGCAAGTTGCACAAAGTATTAAACAGTATAGTGACAACATGGATGACAAAGATAAGCATAATAGTGAAAAAATTAATACTGTAGCTTAGTAGTATTTTAGTGCCATATTATTTAAGCCTGTGGAATGGTTATCCACAGGCTTAATAAATGTTATGGATTTATTTTAATATTAAGGATATAATTAAAACATTGACGTAAAAAGTTAAATAATAAACAAGAAAATAAATTAAAGGTGGGCCTATATGAGAAATTTAAAAATAGTAATAGAATATGATGGAAGTAGATATAAAGGATGGCAAAAACAAAATCAAAAAGATAATAATGTTTCAACTATACAAGATAAGATAGAAAATGTACTATCTAAAATGGCAGAAGAAGATATTCAGGTGATAGGTTGTGGAAGAACTGATTCAGGTGTACATGCTGAAAATTATGTAGCAAATTTTCATACTAATTGTGAATTAAGTATAGATACTATGTTAAATTATTTATATGAATTTTTACCAGAAGATATAGTAGTAAAATCTATGAAAGATACAAATGAGCGATTTCATGCAAGATACAATGTGAAATCAAAAACTTATGTGTATAGAATAAATAACAATAAATTTAGAAATGTATTTAATAGAAAATATTTATATCATACTGATGAGAAACTTAATTTAAATGAAATGAGAAATGCATCAGAGGTTTTAATTGGAACTCATGATTTTCAAAGTTTTACTAGCTTAAAACATGGCACTAAAACTACTGTTAGAACCATAAATTATATAAATATAACAGAAAATTCTGGTGTGATAGAAGTAGAAGTCAATGGAAATGGATTCTTATTGAATATGGTAAGAATTATCACAGGAACTCTTTTAGAAGTAGGTAAAGGTAAGCTTAAACCAATAGATGTAGAAAAAATATTAAATGAAAAGAAAAGATCAGAAGCTGGTCCAATAGCTCAAGCAAAAGGCTTATTTTTAAGAGATGTTCAATATTAAGAATAAGGTCATATATTTAGTTTACCAATATTTAATCTGAAGTTTAATATTTATTGTAGAGAGTAGAGATACTCTCTTTTTCAAATAAAAATAAGTATATTTGTAATGGCTAAATTACATATATTAAAGGAGGAAACATGAATATATATATAACAAGGCATGGTGAAACAGAATGGAATAAGGCAGGTAGAATGCAAGGATGGAAAAATTCCAATCTAACTGAAAAAGGCATTGAAAATGCTAAAAAGCTTGGTATGAGTTTAAAAGATGTAAATTTTGATTGTGTTTATTGTAGTCCGTCAGGCAGAGCCATTGATACTGCTAAATGTATTATTGGTAATAAAGATACAGAAATAATAATAAAAGAATCTTTAAAAGAAATGGGATTTGGTTTATGGGAAGGTATGGAGCATTTAAAAGTAGAAGAAGTATATCCTACACAGCAGTTTAATCTTTGGAATAAGCCTCAATTGTATGAACCTATTGATGGGGAAAGTTTTAGCGAATTACTTTGTAGAGCAAAAAAGGCACTAAATGAGATTGTTAATAATAACCCATGTGAAAATATCTTGGTAGTTTCACATGCAATATTTATTAAAGCTATTTATGCAATAATTAAAAATTATTCCCTTGATGATTTTTGGAAGCCGCCTTTTATGTATGATACATGTTTAACTGTGTTAGAAATAAAAGATAACGAAATTAATATTGTTTTAGAGGCAGATGTTTCACATTTAGGTTAGTTCATAACATTTATATAATATAAATTTGTATTATAATAAATGTACAAGTAGTAAGTAAAAATATAGTCAATATTTTATGTGAATAATGAGGAGGAATATTATGAATAGTATGAAAGTTGGTGTTATTGCAGGAACTCCTGTAGACACTCAAATGGGAGTAGATTTTTTAATTTCCAAGGGGATTAAGGCATTTGGATATGCGGTATCTTCATGTCCTGAGGAACAGTCAAAAGTCCAAATATTATCTCCAGTTGAACTTGCTAATAAAATTAGGAAGATAATAAAAAAGATAAAGTATGAAGGCATTGATACAATAATTGTATACTGCAATTCTCTAAGTGCAGCAGTTGACATGGATAAACTGTCTATAGAAGAAGATATAAGAATAATTACCCCACTTACTGTTTATAAAAAAATTGCTTGTAATTATAAAAATATTGGTGTATTGACAGCTAATAATCAAAGCTCAGCAGGTATTGAAAAAGTTGTACAAAGCTCAAATTTAGATTGTAATGTTATTGGAATCGGTATACTTCCTGTGGTTATAGATATAGAGAAAGGCATAGCTGCTGAAAAAATAGTTGAAAAATTTGCATTAAAAAATATAATGGAATTTTACAGTTATGTGAAAGTAGATGCAGTTATTCTAGGGTGTACTCATTTCCCTTATCTACATAGTGAGTTGAAAAAATATTCTTCTATTCCTATTCTTGATCCTGCAGAATTAATGTATAAAATGTTAATAAATTTAAAATAGGGGGATTTATTTTATGAATGATATTGAAGAGCTGATTCCTCATAGGGTTCCATTTCTATTTGTGGATGAGATTATATCTGCAGAGAAAGATGAAACCGTAGGAATTAAAACCTATGATGAATCTTTTTCTTTTTTTCAAGAAAATTTTCAGAAACAAAAGATAGTACCAAACGTCATACTTATTGAGTCAATGGGACAATGTGGTGGTGCAGGTATAAAGAAACTGGGTTTAGTTGACGAGGCACAGTATGGATTTGCAATTATGGAAGATGTCAGATTTTATAGAAGTATTGAATTTGGAGAAACGGTTAAAATGGTAGTGAAGAATATCAACATATCAAGTAGGGCAATAAAACAATTTGGCACTGCATTTTGCAATGGGAAAGTGGTTGCAGAAGCAACTTGGATATGTGCAAGAATTTAATAGAATTAAAATAATAATTATTTTAATATTTTGGGACCAGCTGTTTTGTCTGGTCTTTTAGGGAACCAGCCTTTTTTCACCCTTTGCTCTTGCTCAAATATTTCATGAATACTCCAAATGCATGAAAAGCCTATTACTGCTATTATAGCTGATAATATTTGAATATTTATAAAAATAGACATTAGAATAAATAGTATTCCAAAAATTAAGAAGAATGGCCAAATCTTTTTACCAAAATAGTATTCACACTTAATTACAATAGGATGAAATATACCTATTATTAAAAAAGAAGCTAATCCTATGATAATACCTTGTAAATACAAAATAAAACCTCCTTAATGATAAAATTATAATCTTAAGTTTAATTATATACAATTATGGTTGGTTCATCTAGTGTTAATGAAATATTTTCTTTAACATATAAATAATACATTATAATATGTTAAACATTTTAATAATTTTAAAATAAATATAAATAACTTAGAAAAATTTAGGTAGTATGTAGGAAAAAAATTAATATGAAGCTTAAATAGTAATTTTATAGAAAAATAAATTTACTTTAAGTAGATGTGAAGCTGTCTTTATATGTTATAATACATAATATAATTTTAATGTTCAAGAAAGGAATTGATATTCTAATATGGAAATTGTTATTAACTTCATCATTGTGCTTTTACTTGTATTTTTAAATGGATTTTTTGTGGCAGCGGAATTTTCTATGGTTAAAGTAAGAAAATCAAGAATAGAGACATTAGTTTTAGAGGGAAATGCTTCTGCAAAATATACTAAGAAGGTTGTAAATGATTTAAATTCTTATCTATCTGCCTGTCAATTAGGAATAACATTAGCATCACTGGGCTTGGGATGGATTGGAGAACCAGCAATATCAGATATTATAGCTCCCTTACTTAGTCACTTTAATATACCTGAAATGACCATACGCTCAATATCTTTTGCACTAGGATTTTCAATTATAACAGGATTTCATATAGTACTTGGAGAATTAGTTCCCAAATCTATGGCAATTATAAGTGCTGAAAAAATGGCCATGCTTACAGCAATGCCGTTAATAACATTTTATAAAATAACTTATCCCATTATATGGTTGTTTAATCAAAGTACTAACTTGATATTAAAAGTTTTTGGAATAAAACAAGGGGAAGAACATGAGTCTGCTCATACAGATGAGGAAATTAAGTTATTGGTTGAGGAAAGTTACAAACATGGGTTAATAGATAAGACGGAATTAACATTAGTAGATAATATTTTTGATTTTTCTGAGAAGAGTGTTAGAGAAATAATGATACCAAGAACAGATATGATTTGCTTTTTAAAAGATGATCCACTTGAAAAGATACTAGAAATAGCTATGAATGAAGAATTGACAAGATATCCAGTGTGTATAAATAATAAAGATAATATAATTGGTTTTGTGCACATTAAGGATTTATATAAACAAAAAATTCAAGGAAACGAGAATAACATAGATAAAATTATTAGAGACATAATATTTATCCCTGAATCTATGCATATAAGTGTTTTGTTTAAGAAACTTCAAAAAGAAAAATCACAGATGGCAGTAGTTATTTATGAGTATGGTGGAACTGCAGGTCTGTTGACTATAGAAGACATTCTTGAAGAGATTGTTGGTGAAATTCAAGATGAATTTGATGATGAATGTGAAGAAATTCAAAAATTAGATGATGGGGGTTATTCTATAGATGGAAAAGCTCCTATTGAAGATGTAAATGAACTATTAAATATAAAAATAGAATCAGAAGATGTAGATAGTATTGGGGGATGGGTTTATTCAAGGTTAGGTGGTTATCCTCAGATAAACCAAAAAGTTCAATATAATAAGTATGAGTTCATAATAACTGAATGTAGTAGACAAAGAATAAGCAGGCTTACTCTAAAGATTATTAATAAATAAGCAGTAAGGATTTTATAATATACTTTGAAGTAATTTAGTTTATTTAATAGCAGTTTTATTTTGTTTATTTTGAATTAACACATTACGAATTTGATCTTTTATATATTGATTTTGATAAATAATATCTGAGCTAAATCTACACTTATTTATTATTGATATAAAGGTTATGTTTTTGTTGGATTTTAATAAACTGTTAACTGCTCTATTTATTTTTTTATTTATAGCATGTATTTCTTTACAGTATGTAATTTTATGTAATATATAATTTCTTAATTCGGGATATTCTCTTATTATAAATCGAGTTATATCTGCTTTTTCTGCAACAATAGCAAATACTAATCTTTCATTTTTAGAAATCATATGTTCAATAACGGTAACAATATCAACCTTATATTCATCTATATTTTTATAATAAACATCTGTACTACTCAAGCAATTTTCCATGTTTAATCCTCTCATTCGATAAAATGTACACTTTAATGATATATCATTATCAGGGGATTGTAAATCCATTTTATGCTCATTATTGAATGATGGTAGTGTATACTAGAAATTATAGTTGATTATTTCTAAATATTATGTTATCTTGAAAAAGATATAATATTTAGATTCGGTTGGGCGAATTATATTCGCTTTCAAGCATCTGACTTCTGGGGTGGGAAGTCCATTTATGGACTTTTCCACCCTTTTTGGTTTATACAAATATTTTAAGTTAAACCAAAGCACTAATTTATTATAACTTAGAGGAGGATTTAAAATGGATACTAATTCACTTAAACTGATTATAGCATGTTCTATATTTCTAATAGCTTACATATTTATAATATCTGAAAAGCTTGATAGAACACTAGTTGCTTTTATTGGAGCATTTCTTATGATACTTACACGAATAATAACTCAAGAGGATGCATTTAGCCATATTGATTATAATACTATTGGGCTTTTAATTGGTATGATGGTTATAGTCATGATAATTAAAAGAACAGGCTTATTTGAATATCTGGCGATTAAAGTTGTAAAGGTGGCAAAAGGGGAGCCAATAAAGTTACTTATACTAATATCATTAATAACAGGTATACTTTCAGGAATATTGGATAATGTTACAACCATATTATTGATAATTCCAATAACATTTGACATAACAAAGGAACTACATATAAATCCTATTCCTTTCATAATAGCTGAGGTTTTTGCATCTAATGTAGGGGGAGCAGCTACACTTATAGGAGATCCACCAAATATTATGATAGGAAGCGCCGTGGGTTTAAAATTTATGGACTTTATAAAAATTAATGCCACTATTACCATACCTTTATTATTTTTAACTACTATTATTTTTGCCCTAATATATAAAAAACAATTAATTACAACAGAAGAAGCAAAAGAAAAAGTTTTAAAAATGGATGAGAAATTAGCAATAAAGGACAAAAAACTTCTTGTCAAGAGTTTAATAGTGCTTGGAGTAACATTTCTAGGATTTATACTTCATGGTGTGTTAAATTATGAATCTGCAACAATAGCAATTGTTGGAGCAGTGGTATTATTAACTATATCAAAAATAAGTCCTACAAAAATATTGTTAGAAGTTGAATGGAGTACTATATTTTTCTTTATTGGACTATTCATACTTGTAGGTGGTCTTAAAGAAGCAGGAGCTATAAAAATTTTGGCCGAGTGGGTATTAGACCTAACAAATGGAAATATGCTGTTAACAACTATGGCAGTGCTGTGGGTTTCAACTATTGCATCAGCATTTATTGATAATATACCATTTGTTGCAACAATGATACCTATGATTCAAGATATGGGAACACTTTCTGGAATGAACCTGACTCCCTTATGGTGGGCACTTTCTCTTGGAGCTTGTCTTGGGGGGAATGGAACAATAATTGGAGCTAGTGCCAATGTCATTGCAGTTGGTATGTCAGATGAAAGAGGTTATAAAATTACTTTCGGGAAATATTTTAAAATTGCTTTTCCTATGACTATTTTTACAGTGGTTATATGTACAATTTATCTGTATTTGATTTACTTTTTATAATTTAGCCCCTAAAATCTAAAACATTTTTCCCCTCAATTAAAGACATAGATGAATTTTGCTTATATCTAAAAATATAATTAGGCATCTTAAAAAATAATAGTTATAGGAATTGAGGGTTTTGGAATAATAAAAATATGATTTATAAATATTAAGAGGGTGAAAATTATGGCTTACATAAACTTTAAAGAGGAAAGGGCAGTTGCAAAAGTACAACTAGATAAAAGAATTAAGAATAATGAAAAGTTATTTAGAAAAATTAGACAAAATAAAACCATACCTGAAATGTATAGTCCAGATAAGAAATATAGCTATAAGGATTTTAAAAATCATACCTTTGGTGGGGGACATATGAAGGGCGAAGTAGATTTTGAGGAGGTTAGTAATAAAAATATAGTTTGCACAACCTTTAACAACTGCAAATTTTCTAATATAAAATTTAAGGATTGTAAGTTCATAGGATGTTATTTTATAGAGTGCAATTTTGATGGAGGAGGAGTTATCTTTGACAACTGTATCTTAATAAAACAGGATAGTGAAGAGCTTCCTTCATTAAATAGGAAGGATAACTTTTCATGTGATTTTAAAGGGTGTAATATATATGGTAAATTTATTAATTGCTCATTAAACTATGCGATATTTAACAAATGTAATATTAAAAATACAAGTTTTGAGTTAACTGATATGACCAGTGTTATTATAACAAATTCAGAGTTAAAAATGGTAATTATTACAGATGCAGATTTAACAGGAACAAAGATTACAGGTACATATATAGAGGATTTGGAATTTAGGGATAAGAAGAAAACTAAAATGGATGAGAAAACCTTTGTTGATAAAATACAAATTAAAGAGGGAACAAGGGATGAATATGAAGGGCTTTATATGGTGTATGAAACTCTAGCAGATAAGTTTAAGGAAAACAATTTAAATAACAATTTCGGAGAATATTATTATTTGTGCAAAAACAAGCAAAGAAAAACCTTAAAGCCTATACCAAAAATTGGTTCATTTTTGAATTGGTTTACATGTGGGTATGGGGAGAGACCTTTGTATGCAGTTTATTCTTCTTTAATTATAATAATAATTTTTTCAATTTTATATTTATTTACTGGAATTGATATAAATGGACACATTGTTAGATATGGATTTTTAAATAGAAACTTAAATTTATTTAAAATTCTTGGGGATTATAATGAAGCCTTAAATTTAAGTGTTGGAATGTTTGCTGGAGTAGGTTTTAATAATGCACAGCCTATGCATACCAGTTATATGGTTTCTAACCTGGAGATGCTAATTGGAGTTGTTATGATGGGAATTGGTATTGGTACTTTAACTAAGAAGTTGGTTAGATGAAAATGCTATATTAGTTTGAGGACAATGTCTAACACCCTAAAACTTTTTTGTGTGGGAAAATTCTGAAATGTACCCTATAGGATAGACGAATAAAAAGAGTTATCCTATAGGGTGTTTTTTATTAATTTTGTTGATGGTAAAATAAGTATAATAGATAAGGTGATTAATACTATACACATGGAGGTGTAATTGTGAAATTTAATTTAAAAAAACTTTTCAGGATATTTTGCATAGGACTTATAATTATAATGATTCAGCCATTTAACATGATTAAAGTTTTTGCAGAAGAAAATAAAAAAACTATGACAATACTTTTTACTAATGATATGCACGATCATTTTCTTCCTGCTAAGGTTTTACAAAATGGAAAAAACTTGCAATTGGGTGGGTATGCACAACTGCAGAGTGCTATAAATGAAGAGAAGAAAAAAGATCCAAATTCTATATTAGTTGATGCAGGTGACTTTTCTATGGGAACACTTTTTCAGTCTATATTTGCAAGTGATGCACCACAGCTTAGAATGTTAGGGCAGATGGGTTATGATGTATCAACTTTTGGAAATCATGAATTTGACTTTAGGGATGGCGGTTTGGCTAATAGTTTAAATGCTTCAGTTAAAAGCATGGACAGATTACCACAGCTTGTACAGACTAACATTCAATTTCCAACAGATAAAAAGGGAAATTTAACTAAATCTCTCTCAGAGTTAAAAGAAGCTATGAAAAATTATGGGGTGAAAGAGTATACTGTAATAAAACGTAATGGTATAAAAATAGGTGTTTTTGGTTTAATGGGAAAAGATGCAGCTTCAAATTCGCCTATGTCGGAAGTTAAGTTTACTGATGCTGTTAAAAATGCTGAACGCATAGTTAAGATATTAAAAGAACAAGAAAAAGTAGATCTTATTGTTTGTTTATCACATTCTGGCATAGACAAGGATAAGTCAAAATCAGAAGATGAAATATTAGCAAAAAAAGTTCCTAAAATCAATGTAATAATAAGTGGACATACTCACTCAAAGTTAACTAAACCTATTATGGTTGGTGATACTATTATAGGGTCAGGTGGGGAGTATAGTGAAAATTTAGGAATTATAAAAATTTCACAAGACGGGAAAAAAGTTTGGAAACTTGATAACTACAATCTTGAGCAAATAGACGCCAATTGGACAGAAGAGGCTAATGCTTCTCAGACTATAAAAAATTTAAAGACCATAGTACAGGCAAAATATTTAAATAATTTTGGAATGAAGTTTGATGAAGTTTTAGCAAAAACAGATTTTAATTTTGTAGCTGCATCACAAATTGGTGCTAAACATGGTGAGGAGCCTTTGGGAAATCTTATTAGTGATGCATATACTTATGCTGTAAAAAAAGCGGAAGGTCCAAATTATGATCCAGTTGCAGTGGCTATTGTTCCTTCAGGTACAATACGAGGGTCATTTGTAAAAGGGGAAATAACTGTATCGGATGCTTTTACTGTAAGTTCCTTAGGAATAGGCAAAGATGGTATTGCAGGTTATCCTTTGATTTCAGCATATCTAACGGGTAAGGAATTAAAGACAGCTTGTGAGGTAGATGCATCTATTGCTCCAATAATGACCAATGCACAGCTTTATATGTCTGGTATGAGCTATACATTTAATCCTAATAGGATGCTCCTTGATAGAGTTACAAATGCTGTCTTACAAAGAAAAGACGGTACTTATGAGGAGATAAATGACACAAAACTATATCGTGTTGTAGCAGGTTTATATTCTGCTCAAATGCTTTCGGTTGTAGATAAAAAGTCTTTTGGGCTCTTATCGGTTGTTCCTAAAACTAAAGAGGGAAAACCTATTAATGACTTTGAAACTCAAATTATCAATGATACTGTTAGTGGACAAAATAATGAAGTGAAAGAATGGGAAGCAATTGCGGAATATCTTAAATCCTTTGATAAGGTAGATGGTATTTCAGAGATTCCGGAGTATTATAATAAAATCCAAGGCAGAAAGATTGTTGAGAATAACAAAAGTCTACTTGCCTTATTTAGCCATCCAAACAATATTGCACTAGGGGTTTATTCTATTGCTATGGTTATTGGTAGTATAATTATTTTTGCAACACTAGCAAAACGCAAAAAAAGAAAACGATCACAGCAAGTAACAACTAAACTATAAAAATTTCAGCTAAGAAGCTGGTCAAGGTGCAAAGGTAAATTTATTAATTGACCCAAGATATGCCTATGTTATGTATTTTACAAGTTCAACTATTAGAGATTGTTCCTATGGAATTATGACTATGGATAATTCAACAAATATTAATTTTAAAAATGTAACTTTTAAAGAAAATGACTTTGATAATAAATAATCATAAACAGTAGGAAAGGTAAAGAAAGCCTCTCCTTTTCTAATATATTTTTAAATGGTTGTTTTTAGCAAGTTTAATTATATTCTTCCTTTTAGTTATGATATAATACTGGTATAAAATGGTGCAAGTGTAAATAGAAAGTAACAGGAGATAGACAATGAATAATAAGACAAATGAAAAGAGACAAAAATACTTAGGAGATAAAGGTTTTGTAATATTTATAGCATTTTTGAGTGCTTTTATACCATTATCTACGGATATATACCTTCCAGCTCTTCCAAGGATGGTTGAAAGCTTTCATACAACTGCTAGCGTTATAAATCTTACAATAACTTTTTTCTTTATATTTTATGCAGTGGGAACTATGTTTTGGGGCCCTCTAAGTGACAAGTACGGCAGAAAAAAAATATTGCTTATCGGAATGATTATATACACCATAGCAAGTGTTTTCTGCATATTTTCTACCAATGTTTATTACCTTATTTTATTTCGTATTTTACAGTCAATTGGATGTGCAGCAGCTACTGCAGTATCTACAGCAATAGTAAAAGATGTATATTCTGGTAGGAAACGTTTGACGGTTTTAGCTGTGGTTCAATCCATGGGAATGATCTCACCTATAATTTCACCTGTTATAGGTGCTATAATATTAAGTGCCATGTCATGGCGTGGAGTATTTATTGGATTAGCTGTTATAGGTGTTTTAGCAGTACTTGGAAGTGCTGCGATGGAAGAAACAATAGACAAGCGATATACAGGAAGTATTTTAAAATCAATAGGAAGATTAGGTGTAGTTGCAAAAAATAAGGGATTTATGTCACTTTTAATTACATTTTCAATGATATCAATTCCTTCTATGTCATTTATATCAGCATCATCATATATATATGTTGACGGCTTTGGCTTAAGTGAAAGGGTGTACAGTTATTATTTTGCTATAAATGCAGTGTTTTTTCTGCTGGGGCCATTATTATATATAAAATTGTCAAAACGATATAATAGTAATTCAATTATAACTATTAGTTATATTGTGATGAGTATGAGTGGGTTATTACTTAGTGTGATAGGAAGTTCAAGTCCTTGGATATTTGCGTTATCCCTAATTCCTGCATCATTATTTGGTAGTATAATTGGTCCACCAAGAACTAATCTTATGATCGAACAACTGCAGGGTGATATGGGAGCAGCATCATCTCTTATGAGCTGTGCATTTACTTTTTTTGGTAGTATTGGGATGCTGATGATTTCTTTTGATTTTTTAAATAAAATACTTGTTATGGGATTAATGTATGTGATAACTGGTATTTTAAGCTTAATATTATGGCTTATTATTTCTAAAAAATCATATATAAAACATGTAACCTATCATGTTGATTTGGAAGAATAAACGAAATTTTAACTAGAAACTTAACTTATACCATGGTATAAGTTAAGTTTCTTTTGTATGAGATTAGAGATAGCTAAAAATTGTTAAAAGTACCGAAATTATGAGTTAATAAATACTGGTGAACATAAACCAATAGATAGATTTATCTATATATATTATTTCCCAGTTAATTTTTTGATAATTTCTTCATGAACAGGATATTTTTCTAATAGTTCTTCTCTTTTAAAAAGTTTAAAGCACTTAAATTCAAATCCTGGTGATACCATACATCCAACCAAAGAAAATCCATTATTATTCATTGCTGACCCAAATATATATCCTTTAGGAACTAATACTTGAGGTGTTTCACCTAATTGCATATTAAGTCCTAATTGTTTTTCAATAAGCTCACCTTCTGGTGAAATCATATATATTGTAAGAGCCTCTCCAGCATGAAAATACCACATTTCATCTGATTCTAATCTATGGAAATGAGACACTTCTCCTGTATGTAATAAAAAATATATACTAGTCCACATTTTTTTATTATCCACTGAATCTCCTGAAATAAAAGACTCTTTGTAATAGCCACCTTCGGGATGACTTATCATTTGTAATTTTTCTATAAAGTATTTTGAATTCATTTTTTACCCTCCTTATTTACTTGGTAAACAGCCTAGTATTGAAGTCCTTTAATAAATGTACCATTTGGTATAACGGTAGCTACAAATCCTATACCTATAACTAGCATTGCAGATATAGGGCTACTTGATGTAGTATTTAATAACGAAGATAACTTTGAAATGTAAGATTCAGATATTAAAGTTAGATTTATAAAATTTATAGAAGAACTTCATAATGGAGATAAGATAGAAATTAAAGAAGCATGGATTATAACTACAGATAAGTTTGTGTCAGTGGAAAAAGTTATAATGTTTATGATAATTGCTTTTAATTTAATACAGTTATATTTTTTTACATGTATTAAGAGGATTTAGGAACAAGCAAATGCTTCAAATAGATTTTACCAAAGGAAATTTACATAAGTGTTTTTTATATGTACTATTAAAAATAGACATAAAAAATTATAACGCAAAACAAATATAATTGCAACGCTTGAAGGACATGCATGTATTTACATGAAATTATAAATTAGTTAAAATAGAGTTGATAGGAAAATGAATTTATGATAATTAGAACTAAGGGGGTCCAATTTTGATTCGTATATTTGCTTTAACTAAAGATTTAAAATTAGTTGAAAATATAAATATTAATGACTTAAATAAGCATAATTTAAGTTGGTATTGGATTGATTTTAATAATCCAAATGAAGAGGAAATAAAATTATTATCCAGTTATTTTAAATTTCACCCATTAGCAATAGAAGATTGTATTCTTTCGTTAAATAGACCTAAGCTTGATTATTATGAAGATTATAATTTTCTTATTCTCAATGCATTAGATGAAAAGAATTTAGATCCAAAGGAAATATCGATTTTTGCAGCTGATAATTTTATAGTTTCTTATCATGATCATATTTCATATGAAGTAGATGAGGCTTGGAAACGTGTAACTACAAATAAGGATGGTTGGAATAAAGGACCAATTCATGTTACTCACCAAATACTAGATAAAATAGTTGATCAGTTTTTTCCAGCAATTTATAAAATAGAAGGGCAGCTTGATAGATTAGACAATAATGTAGATAAAAAATCTATTACTAAATTGGTTGATGAAGTTTTTGAAATTAGAAGTGACTTATTAAAATTAAGAAGAATAATTAATTCAATGAGAGACTTACTTTATAGGATATTAAACTCGGATCGTTTAAATGGATTTAAAGAACATAAATTGTATTTTGCAGATATTTATGATCATCTACTGAAATTGTGGGATATGGTGGAGTCAAGCAGGGATATGACTTCTGATATGCGTGATAGCTATTTATCAGTAAATTCTAATCGTATGAATACAAATATGATGGTGCTAACGGTGATAACTACAATATTTATTCCACTAACCTTTATAGTAGGTATCTATGGTATGAATTTTAAATATATGCCAGAGTTAGAATGGAAATATGGTTATTTTTTGATTTTATTAATAATGGTAGTCATAGGTGTGCTCATGTTTTTATGGTTTAAACGAAAGGGATGGTTTAATAAATAGAATTACAACAAAACACTGACTAGTTATTTTTGAAGGTACCTTAAGCCAGTGTTTTGTACATTATTCTACGCAAGTAGAATTTATAAAATCTTTAATCTTATTATAAGCATAGTCTATTGAGGAAGCTAAATTGTTATTATTTTTTCCGCCACCTTGTGCAGAAAAGTCACTTCCGCCGCCTTTTCCATCAATTAAAGTTATAGCATCCTTTAAAAGTGAATTCATGCTAATAATGTTTAAATCTTTTGAACACATAAAAATAAGTTGAGTTTTATCTTCAAATTTTATTCCAAATAATACTATAACGTTTGGAAAAGATACTAATTTTGATGCCAAAAGATTAATATACTTTGAATCAACATTAGAGTATATAGACTTAAGTAACCGTATATTTTTTATGTTTTCAGAAGAATTTAGCATATCCTGTACTTCATATTCAGCAACTTGTGTTTTTAGTGCAGCTTTCTCAGAAACAGCTTTATTAAGTTCATCTTTAAGGCCTTCTACTTTACACAATACATCAACATCGCTGCAGTGTAAGATCTTTGACATTTTTTCTATCCATTCATATTTTAACAAGTAATCAGATACTGCTCTTGAACCACATATAAACTGAATTCTTGTACCGTTTTGATGTTTTGAGAAGTTACTAATTTTAATTACTTGTATCTCAATAGTTGAGTTAGTATGTAGTCCATCACAACGGTTTACGTATATATCTCCAATTTTAACTATTCGAATTTTTTCATTTGATTTTGAATGGGTCTTTTTTAAAGATAACTTTTTCAATTCAGAATTAGTTAAATATAGTATTTCTACATTAATATTGTCTGAAATTATTTTATTAGCCATATTTTCAATAGTTTTAGCTTCATCTATTGTAATAATTTTATCAATATCAATATATGAATAATCATCTCCAAGGTTAACATCAAGGATATTTGCATTAAGTAATTGAGCAAAACAAGCAGAAATTATATGTTGTGCAAGTTGCCGCTGCATATAATCATATCTTCTTTCCCAATTTATAGTGCATTTAACCTTGTGAATTTTCAAAGGTTTTAGCGAAAGTACATGATATATTTTTCCATCTTCTTCATATACATAAATTACATTAGCTGAGTTTATATAGCCAATATCATTTGGTTGAGCGTTATTGTATGGATAGAAATATGTTTTATCAAGCTCAACATGATATTTATTATCTTTTTCCATTACGTTTATAATTTCAGCAGTAAATTCTTTTTTATATGGATTTTCATAATAAAGTTTTTCCAATATTGAACAACTCCTTTTCACTGTGCATATGTATAATATAATTTATATTTGAAATAATGTATAGCTTATATTTTAACATACTATTATAAAAGTTGTATAAGGCATCTGAAAGAAAATAACAAGTCAAAGATTCTGAAGATGCTTAAGTGGCTAAGAAAAAATAATTACAGTATAACTAAATTATTATTCATAGGATATGCAGTTGCTATTGCAGGGATTTAATTTAATATGATAAAATGTTATTGATTTCAATGTTATATTTTTATCTATAGGGTTGAAAGCACAATAATATTTTTGGATAAGATGTATAGAAGAGTGCTCATACTAAATTGAATAAATTTAAGTTAAAATTTGTTTTGTAGAAGGGATGATGTTTATGTTTCAAAAATTTAGAGATCCAGTTAGTGGATTAACTCACTTATTTGGTGTACTTATATCTATTGTAGGACTTATAGTTTTACTAATGTACTCAATAACTCAAAAAAGTCCGTGGCATATAGTGACCTTTTCTATTTTTGGTGCAAGCTTAATATTACTTTATAGTGCAAGTTCTATATATCATTTAGCACCTGTTTCTAAAAAAGCTATTAGTATACTTAGAAGAATTGATCATTCTATGATTTATGTTCTAATTGCGGGAAGTTATACTCCTATTTGTTTAATAGCACTAAAAGGTGCTTGGGGTTGGAGTATTTTTACTGTTATATGGACATTGACGGTTGTTGGTATCTTAGTTAAGATTTTTTGGTTTAATGCTCCTAGAGCGCTATCAACATCCTTCTATATTCTTATGGGATGGTTAGTTATTATTGCTATATTTCCGCTGACAAAAGTACTTCAAGGTAACGGTATGGCATGGCTCTTTGCAGGGGGAGTTGCGTATACTATTGGTGGCTTGATTTACGCTACAAAATGGCCTAAGATCAATTTAAAATATTTTGGTTTTCATGAAATCTTTCACATTTTTGTACTTGCAGGAAGTTTTTGCCACTATTGGCTTATGCTAAAATATGTTTTATATATATAAACAGGATTCTTGTGAAAGATTTTACAAAAGATAATTACCAATAAAAGGAGACAATATAATGAATGAAAATACGTTACAAGTAAAGATTACAAAGGTTAATGAATTTGCAAAAATGCCTAAATATGCACATAATGGTGATGCAGGTATGGATATATTTTCTGTGGAGGAAGTTATTATACAGCCATCAGAAACTGCATTGATACATACGGGAATAAAAATAGAACTTCCAATTAATACAGAAGCTCAGGTTAGACCAAGAAGTGGATTAGCATTAAAACACTCTATAACTGTTTTAAATACACCAGGAACTATAGATGAAGGTTATAGGGGAGAAATTGCTGTAATACTTATTAATCATGGGAAGTTAGAATTTAAGGTTGAAAAGGGTATGAAAATAGCTCAAATGGTTGTTAAGCCTGTACTTAAAGTTAATTTAGTAGAGGTAAAGGAACTATCCGAAAGTGAAAGAGCTGAAGGCGGATTTGGTTCAACAGGAGTCAGATAAAAAAACACATGAGTATCTATGCAGGCGTACAGCGACTATATAGGTACTCATGCTTTACTATTCTACAGAAATTTCATCTGCTATTTGAAATTGCATTCTAAAGCCATTTAAAGCAGTTTTAGTACTAGAGCTTATATTATTTGCTATGAATAAGTAATAAGTATTTCCACTGCAATAAGGTTTTAAAGGAATAATTTTTATGGATTTTTTATTTTCCATTAAGGAAACTGAAGTAGGTATTATACACCCATTGCTATCTGTTATATATATATTTGTACTATTTATATTATCCTTTGAAAGTTCTCTATTAAAGGATAAAGACCATTGCTTATTCACATCTATATCTTTATGAGATTTTAATTCCTTCCAGTTTTTATCTGTAAAAGATGATTTATCAACAGGTAATAATATTTCACTTAAAGGAAACGCTGATTTATCTTTATATTTTTGCGGAGTTCCTAATGTATATTTTACAGTAATATTGTTATTTAATTTCAAATTTTTAATCTTATTGTTCCATTCATCGTTGTTCTCAGCATAAAATAATTGAGATACTCCATTGATATTCTGAACTTCTAAAAATATTAAATTATTTTCCCTATATACATTTTTAAAATCACCAAAAGTCCAAGAAACACCTATTATTGGAGGGAGACCTCTTTCAATGTCGTAGTAGGAATAACTCTTCCCAAAAGAATTCTTTACGTATATGTTGAATATTGGTATTTTTGATTTTATTATAGTGTATGGATAACTAATAACTTGAGGTAATATAGCATTTTTATCAGGGTTTACTTCTTCAACTAATATGTTTATTCTACCTTCTACATCTTCTACAGAGTTTACATTAATACCATAACCTCCAGTAGATTTTTCACCTCTCATAGCAGCTAGATATAGATAGCCAGAATTATGGTCCATGAAACAAACAAAACCTTCTTTATTTTTATAAATCTCTATTTTTTTCAATAAAGCCTCGGGGGCTTTATCAGAAGATATGGTATCAAAGCTAATATTATTAGTAGTTATAGCTTTGGAATCTTGTTCAATAGAAATAGGTTGAGGTAAAGATTTTGCATTTGCTGCAATTGGTGTATATATTACCCCTAAAGCTAAAGTAATACATATTGTTAATAGGTATTTTTTTTTCATATATAAGTCCTCCTTAAATATAATCTTTTTCATTAAATTAGACGTACAAGCATTAATATATGCTTCAAAATTTAAAATATAATAAAAACCTAAGATTTAATGATATATTAAACCTTAGGTTTTACAAATTATATTTTATTTATTTTCAGAATTACTAGTTTGAGGAACATTGCAGCAACCTCCAGAACTGGAAGGCGGAGTGTTAGCGGTAGTTGATGTGTCTATAGCATTTAGGTTAGGAACTACTTTTATAACTCCGTTTATCATTCCCATCCAGCAACTAAATTTTATATCAGTAGCTGTTGGTGTAAATTCTATTAAGTTATCCCCACCAGTAAGCTTCTTTTTTATATTTAAAGAAGGGAGTACTATTTCATTATTACAAGAAGTTATTTGCTTCCCATCAACCACAAGTTTTACAGGAATATCTTTTTGTATATAAAGTACATTAGGACTATATCCGCTTCTATCTGCAGTGATTTTTATAATTTGGACTCCATTTTCAATAGTTGCCTTAGAAGCATTTCCGTTTGATAAACTTTTATTTTGTTGTGTTCGCATCATTAAACTAGCAGGAGAAATATTCATTCCTGCTAAGGCTAAGCCTCTATTTCCCATAATAAGCCCAAGTATTAGTATAAATATTCCACTTAGTTTCAAAAGACTCTTTGTGTAACCTTTGCTTAACATACCGGAAGCTGCACCAAAAATTAGCATTAAAGGCACTGTCCCAAGAGCAAAGATTAACATAGAAAGGGCTCCTTTAAAAGCACTTCCTGTACTTAGGGCATAAAGTTGCATAGTTTGAAGGGGACCACAAGGCATAAGTCCATTAAGAATGCCCACTACCAAGGGAGTTTTAGGTTTCTTTTTTAAAGAACAGTAACTCCATGGAAGTTTTAAATTAATCTTCCTAAATAGACTAAATCCAGACATATTTAATCCCATAATAATCATAAATAAAGCTGCAATAATTTGAATAGCTGCTTGCGTTCGCAAATTGAGGGAAAATACTGAACCTACGGTTCCTACTATACCACCTAAAACTGTGTAGGAGATTACTCTACCTAAATTATACAAAAGAGCTGGTTTTATAGCTTCAAATTTATTAATGCTGTTTTTAGATATACTTTGAGAAATCATAATTCCACCACACATACCCACGCAGTGAATAGATGTAAGCAAACCTACTATAAAGATCACAATGTAAGATGCTCCACTTAACATGTTATTCATGTCATAACCACCAGTAGAAGTTCCTAAAAAAATAATGGCAGCAGATATTATAAATATACCTAGTGCCTTATAGTTATTAGGCTTTTCTACCACATAGCCAGCAGCAACTATAGCATGCTTTATTTGTTGCAAACTGCAGAGTTCGGAATCGAACTCTATGTATACAGTTTGTTCAACATAATTTGCTTTTGAATTTAAAACTCCAACTAACTTTTTTAATGTTCTTTCAATAATTTTTTCGCATGAAGTACAGGTCATATCATATACTTTAATTTTGTTGCTTTTAACATTCATAAATCCACCTCTTTAAACTTACTGCTTAAATTATATAAAACAGTTATGGAGAACTTATGAAGAAAAATATTAATTAATAGATTTAGCTATTTTAATTAAATTATCTTCTGATAAACTACCAGTTAAAGAATATTGTATATTATTCATTGCCCAATTTATTTGTGTAGTGGAAATATTAGATTTATCATCCTTAGTGCAGCTAATATAGGCTTTGGTACTGTTAATATAAACTATTTTACCTCCTTGTAAATTAGATAAATTTTTATTTTGACATACTTGAAAATAAGCAGAACTTGAACTATATCTTAATTTAACACATTTTAATTTAACATCTGGAATGGATATGTCTGTAAGATTAAATCCTTCAGGTACGTAAGATGGTACTAAAAGCTTGCTTTCAAAATAATTTTCAGCATCTGATATATTTAAAGTTTCTTTTGTAGGAAGAAAACTTCTAATGGATAGAGGTTTTTCATGATTACCTTTATCTTCACTTAAACTAAATTTATCTTGTCCAACATCTACAGGTGAAGGAATATTATCTAAGTTTTTAGCTGGTGTAGTATTATTATTTAGTATTGCTGTGTTTGAGTTAGGGGCTTTAGGAGTATTATTTGAAACACTATCAGTTGATGGATTAGTGTTTGATGGATTATTCTTCAGTAATGCATTTTTATTGATATTTTCAGCTTTGTCAAGATTTTTATTAGGTAAAGGAGAATTGGTAGATTTTGAAAAATCTTCATTATTTTTAATTGAAGAGTTCCCATTTGTTTTTTTATCTTCTTGTAAGCTTTTAAATCCATATTTTGTAGTTTTATCTGTAAAATTATTGGCTACATCTATTTTAGGTGAAAAGTAATTATAAGCTCCCAAACTAATTGTTATAAAAGTCACACAAGCTGCCAATGCAAATATAGGTTTGATTTTTCTGATTTTTTCATTTTGGCACCTTTCTAAAGTTTTTCTTTTTAACTCATCAGTAACATAAATATCTTTAAGAAGTAGATTTGAATTTTCTCTAAAATTTTCTCTATCATCCTTCATATTCAATCTTCCCATCTATACTAAATTTTAACATTTGCCTAGCACGAAAAAGTCGGCTGCGGACAGTTCCTTCCGCTATTTTTAAGGTTCTACTTATATCTGCAGTTGAAAATTCTTCATAATAATAAAGTAGAATAGGTTCTTTATATTTAGTAGGTAAATTCATGACTTCATTTAGTAATTCTTGATGTTGAACTTTATTAATAATTTTATCATCTAAACTCATAGATTTGTCTACCAGTTGACTATTGTCAGCATCATTTAACATGAGCACCCTTTTAAACCAAGAAGTTCTTAACATATCTCTACAGGTATTCATAGTAATAGTCATAATCCAAGTTTTTTCACTGCTTTCTTTTTTAAATTTATCAAAATTTTTATAAACCTTTATAAATACTTCCTGAAAAACATCTTCTGCTAAATGCTTGTCCTTGAGATATATATAGGCAACTCTTAGTACATCATTTCCATAGCTATTCATTAATCTTTCTACGGCGTTTTCCATATTTTTGTAATACCTTCTTTCAAGATACTTTCACTCCCTCCGTAATATTAGACGGACTACGATTTAATTATGCTTCAGTAAGCTTTTGTTGAATACACAATAATAGTATTACCTGTATTACCAATGTATTCCTATATATAATATCACATTTTTAGTTTGTTAGTGTATCCATAGAAGTAAAAAATCATAGTATATAGTACTAAAAAGTACAAATGAGGTGGCTGATTATATATGGGGAGTAAGGATAAAGTTGATAACTATGATAATCATGAGTTAAGCTCGGAAGATATAGAAATATTTAAAAATTTATTTCATAAAAGCCATGAGATTTATAAGTGTAATGAATATAAAAAAACTAAAAATGAAAAAAGTCTAAATAATGATTTGGTTATAAATTTAGAAGAGGGATTAGAAAATACTAAAAAAAATTTACAGCATACCATAGAACAGTTAAAAAACTCCAATGAAAAACTTGAATATTTTAATAAGGAACTTCTTGACACTAATGAAGAATTAAAGGCTAGTAATAAAGAGCTAATGTCAGTAAGTGAAAAACTATATGATTTAAACTCTGAATATGAAGAGAAAGTGAAAAACTTAAAACAATTAAACGAAGAGATATTTAATTATTTTAGCAATACTAGAATACCTACTATATTTGTAGATAATGATTTAAATATAACTAGATATACTCCAGATATAAAATCAATTATCAATGTGGTGGAAGGGGACAAAGGAAAACCTATCTATAGTATTAATAATAATTTAAAGGGGAGCTTTATAGAGGATATAAATAGAACTGTAAGTGAGGGTATTACAATAGAGAAAGAAGTAAACATGAAAGATGGGACTTATATGATAATGAAGATTAATCCTTATTATACGGAGTGTAATGTGATAAGAGGTGCTGTAATGACTTTTATGGATATAACAGAATTAAAAATAGCTGAAAATAAAATAAGGTATATGGCATATCATGATATTCTTACAGGTCTATCAAATAAGACTACTTTAGAAAAACATTTCAAGGAATTTGTAAATAAGCATGAAGTTGGAAAATTTATGTCAGTAATATTTATTGATATAGATAGGTTTAAAAATATAAATGATACTTTTGGACATGAAACAGGGGATGAAATTTTAAAAAAACTAGCTAAAATTTTAAGCAATGTAGTAAAAAATCATGGTGAAGTATGTCGTATTGGTGGAGATGAATTTATAATATTAGCAAGAAACAAAGGGGATTTAAATGAAATAAAAACTTTAGTAGAGAAGATACAAAGAGAAATTTTAAACAAATTTATTATAGATGATATTAATATAAAAGTAACTCTAAGCATAGGTGCTAGTCTATATCCTAAGGATGCAATAAATTTTAATTGTTTAATTAAAAAAGCAGATATTGCAATGTATAGAGCAAAAGAATGTGGTAAAAACAACTTTAAATTTTATTCTAATGCTATGGATCAAGAGGCTGTAGAAAAAATAAAAATAGAAAGAAATTTAAACACCTCTGATTTTCAAAATGAAATGTCTATCTACTACCAACCACAAATAGATATAAAAAGTGAAAAGATAGTTGGAGTGGAAGCTCTCTTAAGGTGGAATAGTAAGGAATTTGGAATGGTACCTCCTAGCAAGTTTATACCTGTAGCTGAAGAGAGTGGATTAATCAACAAAATAGGTCAATGGGTTTTTAAAGAAGTTTGTAGACAAATTAAAGAATGGGAATTACAAGGAATTCGACTTATGAAAGTTTCTATAAATGTTTCTATAAATGAGTTCAATAATAATAATTTTTTAGAAAACATTAATAATATTTTAAGGCAAAGTGAAGTAGATCCAAAATGTATTGAAATAGAAATTACAGAGAGAGTTGGAGCTAAATCATTAGAAAATGTCATAAGTATTTTAGACCAAATTCATAAAATGGGCATAAGTATTGCCATAGATGATTTTGGCATAGGATATTCATCTCTGAGTTATATAAAAAAATATAAAATAGATACTTTGAAAATCGATAAATCTTTGATAGATCAAATTACATTAGATGAAGATTATTGTGAAATTATAAAAGCTATTGTGTCTATTGCTAAAACCTTAAATTTAAAAATCATAGGAGAAGGTATAGAAAAGAAGGAACAAATGGAATTCTTATTAAAAGAAGGTTGCAGAATAGTTCAAGGATACTATTATTGCAAGCCAATTTCATCGGATGAATTTAAAGAGTATTTTACAAAGCATAATTTTTAACCTGCAAATGCAAAACTAAAATGGATTTCCTTCCATTGAAATAATGAAGGGAAATCCATAGTTGTTTTTATAACATCCCATAATCAAGAATAAGTAAATTCCTATTCTCATCATATCCAAAGGTGCTTATTTTACAATATTCATTTTGTAAATCTTTTGATTGTGTTACCCAACGCTCTTTGAATTTTTCTAGAGCATAGAAAAATTCCTCTTGGTTTGGAAATTTATGCCCTTTTTTAATATAACTATAAATAGTTTCCTCAGAATTATTATCTATAGCCAAAGGAGTTAAGCGTTTATGAACTGTAAGATATATGAACTTACTTTCATATATAGCATATACAGGACAAAGTATGGATTTAAACATTTTAAGACGCTCATCTGTTGAATGAAATATATTAAATTCATTAAGGCACTGGTCTGATCCTACAGGCAAGCGAGAGCTAGTAGCATCTGATGAAGTTTTTATTATAAAATCATCTAGAAGATATACACATCTCATAGATCTAGAAAGTAAGGTTTTCTTATTTAGTTGTTTTAGCAAACGAGGATCTATCATTTTATTACGTCCTATTTTCATATTGTATATACTGAGAAACGTTTCAGCTTTTTCTTGATCATCTATTAAAACCTTTTCATTTTCATCTAACAGATATTCCAAAAAAACCGACCCTCCTTCATAAATGAAATCATTTATTTGATTAATAATTTGAAATAATCAGAACATTAGAAATAATCTTTTTTTACAAATATAAATATATAGTATCATATTTATCATATAAAAAAAAGATACAAAATAATAAAAAAGCTTAGAAATTAATTCTAAGCTTTTTTACATAGAAAATTATTTATTATAAAAATACGTAACTTAGGCATATGAAAGAAAATAACAAGTCAAAGATGCGACGGATATTTTGTGTCAGACAAGGAAACAGGTTCCGATGATAGTTGTTCTATCAAAGGGTTCTGCTGACGCAGTATGGCGCAAAATAGACTAGAAGACTGACTAGTTATTTTTTGAATGTGCCTTAAATGTTTTATAATAAATAATTTTCCATGATTTAAGTAAAAATTTTATTATATATTTAAAATTTTTTATACTCCATAATGGTTAATTAAACTAGGGTTCAAGCCAATAGCCCTGGAAACAGAGAAATCATATTTTAAAATTCTAATAGATTTATGTTTAGCTAGCATATTCCCTATTTGAAGGTTCTCTGTATCATAACAATCAAGGCAATGAGTATCGGAGCCAACAGATATTTGTATATCATTTTTTTTCAAATGTTTAAATAATCGTTTAGTTTTCCAACTATCTATGGAACGTACTATTTCACTAAAGTATTCATAACCTTCGTTAACATTTAATTCGCAAAATAAATTGTTTTCTTTTAATTTACTAATTAAAAAGTTTAATCCATAATTTTTATACAAGGCAAGCAAATCTGTGTGAGCTAATCCAACTGCACAGTTGAAATTCTTTGTATATGTCTTAAGCTCATTAAGTTTTACACTAGTTTTAAAGTAGTCTATATACTCTAAAAGTACATAATCTAATTTGTTTAGTTCTTCATAGGGCAAGTGACTTAAATCACATAATTCTTTATTCATGCATAATTCTATACCTGCATATACTTGTATTTTATTCTTATACTTATCTTTCAATTCATTTAAATTTTGTATATATTTTTTTAAGTTTGTTGTAGATACTGAGGGGCATTTAGTAGTATCAAAATGGTCTGATATACCTATTGCAGTAAGTTGATGTTGTATAGCATTCTCAATTATTTTCTCAGGAGTGTGTATTCCGTCGGACCAAACAGTATGGTTGTGCATATCCATGAAAGCCATAGAATTTAAATCCATTTTATTTACCTCTCTTCAATTTAAAGTATTTTCTGAATATAAAACGTTTACAGATAATTCATAAGTATATGATATACCCAAATAGAAGAAATGTAAATGGCATATGTTATTTTAATAACATAGAATATTAGATGAAAATTTGCAAGTTAAAAATAAAAATGAATCAAAAATTTCAGTAACACTTTTCGCATTTCACCATATAATAAAGTAAACAAGGGATAAAAAAGTGATGAAAAAGGGATAAAAAAGTGATTAAACTATAAGTTAACAAAAGATATGTTTAACAAAAGAAAAATTCAGAAAAGGACCGGTACCATTTTACTGATAATAATAGGCAGAGGTTCTATGTTAACCTCTGCTTTGATTATTTTTAATGTTTTATTAAAGCGATGGATGGTGCATATATGATAGTTGATTTTTCTTATATAAAGAACAACTTAAATTTTGTTGAAGGATACATACTTAAGGGAAGTTTTTATCGATGTAGCTATATTAGATACAGAACTTTATATAGAAATCCTGCTCCAGGAACAGAAACTGTTCAGGTTTATAACTTTTATCCCAAAGTAGTCCCAAGAGCATCTGCATTGATACTGCATGGTTTGGGAAGTCGAAATATAAAATTTATGCTTTGGATGGGAACACATTTAGCTTCTGTTGGAGTTAATTCTACTATTGTAATTTTGCCTGGAAACTATACTAGAGTAGAACATAATTCGGTTAGTGGCAGAAGCTATTTATGGCCAGAAATTAAGGTTATGTATCAATTTTGGGAACATGCAGTGGTAGACGTGAGAACAACTATAGACTTACTTCAGCAGAAAGGCATTTGGAAAGAGAATAATTGTTTAGTAGGATATTGTTTAGGAGGAATGATTGGAACTATAGTATCATGTCTTGATAGAAGAATAAATCAAAGTATTTTTATGACCACTGGTGGGCATATACCAAAAATAATACATGAATCACCAGTTACAGCTTTTGCAAGGAAGCTTTTTGAAAATGGATTTAACAGTGAATACTATTTAAATGATAAAGAAAAGCTTTATAGTATATACAAAAAGCAGATACCTATAATAAAAAATATGTGTTTGGTAGAAATAATGAGAAAGGAATCTGTTCATCCTCTTTTTAGAATAGATCCTATTTCCTATGCACATCTGCTAGATAAATCTAAAGTAACTTTTATAGATGCGCTTTTTGATACCATATTGCCAATACAAAGTCGTACTAAACTTTTCAATGAAATGAAGGGAGCTAGCAGGTATATAATTCCAATGAGTCATGTTACTTGGTTGCCTTTTCAATCTTTTTTAGCACAATATATTTTATTAAAACTGAACATAAATGATAAAAAATCTGCTAATATGGTTTTGAAAAAGCAGAAAATTTTTGATTACATCAGCCAGAAAATAATAAGCAGAATTTGAGGAAACTACTTTTAGTTTCCTTAAATTCTGCTTAATCTGCTCTGGGGTCGAAGACAAAACCTACATGAAACTAAGAACTCTGTTTATATAATATTATGAAGGTAGATACCAACGAGGATATATGCTTTCAGCATTAATATCTCTTAGACTTTGTAAGGCAGATTTCATTAAATAATATTTTTTAAGACGCTGGTTTACTACTTTCCAATTGATATTTTCGCAAAATATATCAATATATTTTTTCCTGTCTGTTTTAAAGTCCAAGAAATAAGCATGTTCATATACATCTAGTACAAGCAAAGGGAAACAGTTCCATACAGCACCAACATCATGGGCATCAGAACCTATAACGTGAAGTTTGTTATCTGTAGGATCTATAGATAAAATTGCCCATCCTCTCATAGCAAGACCCACACTTGTTAAATACTCTTTGAAGTTTTCAAAACTCATAAAATCCTTTTTTATTAAATTCAGTATTTCACCATAAGGCTTTTTAAAATCACCACACATATTCTCAAAATATAGTTGATGGAGCTTTACCCCATCTAATGCAAAGGTTTCTCCTAATTTTAAGCTTCTCATCTTACTATAGGTGGAATTGCTTTCACCGTAAGTCTTTGCATCTATAGGAAGGTTCCATATTTCATTTAATCTTGTTACGTATCCAGTATATAATTTATAATGCTGTTGTAACTGATCTGAACTAATGCCTTTTACAGTAGAAAAATCAAAAGTTTGTGGTTCTAATTTAAACAATTTAAATCTCCTTAAGAATTTATTACTATATATATTTTATTCTTGTTTATATAAAAATGTGATTACATTAGTAACTAAATTTTTGTACAATAATCATATTTTATAAAAATTCAGAGTGGTATTATTATGGATAGCAGTTAGTTTATAAATACGTTAGCTAAATCATAAATGTTTTTATGATTTAGGTAATAGTTTTTTTATTAAAGATAGTATGATTATATTAGCAAAGCTCAGAAATTAATAAATATGTTTGGTGCCACATATACTATAAAGTATAATAATTCATAGAGGAACTTTAAGAATTTAATTAAGGAATCTATGAAATTTGCAGCAGCAACTATAAGTATTGGGGGGGATTTTATGAAAAAAGAATTAACTATATCAGTAATAATATTATCACTTTTAGTTATTATTTTTATATTTGGTGTGAAAATTACGGAAAATAATAATAATAAAAGTTTGATGGAGAACTATACATATTCTATGCAGATAAAAGGGGATAGCAGCGCAGTTATTGCGCCTCCTACTCAGAAAGCCATACAGTACCATAATAAAAGAGTGAATTTATGGATTATGGGAATAGTAATGAGTTTTTTAATTCCCATAGTATTTTTATTTTCAGGATTATCTGGATTTATAAGAAGCTGGTGTTTGAGTAAAAGTAAAAGTTTATTTATAGTTTTTTTCTTGTATTTTGTTGTATACTCTTTAATTACAGCTTTAATAAGTGTTCCTTTAGATTATTATGGTAGTTTCACATTAAAACATGCTTATGGGCTTTCTAATCAGAGTGTTAGCAAATGGATTATAGATTTTTTCAAAAGTTTCACTATATCCACTTTAGTAGGGGCATGTTTTATTTATATACCATATTTAATTATAAAAAAATCGCCAACTCATTGGTGGCTTAACTTAGGAATACTCTCAATTCCTATTATTATATTTATAACTTTTATAAGCCCTATGTATATTGATCCTCTTTTTAATAAATATGAAAAAGTTAATGATACTAAACTAGAAGCTAAAATTTACGATCAATTACACAAAACATCTATAGAGAATTGTAAGGTTTATCAAGTTAATAAAAGTGTGGATACCAAAGAGATGAACGCGTATATGACAGGGGTATTTAACACAAAAAGAATTGTATTGTGGGATACTACTATTAAGAGCTTAACAGAAAGAGAAACTCTTTGTCTGCAATCTGCACTTTTTCTTTCGTGACAATC
>CAZKOJ010000028.1:0-31295 GCA_964554365.1 uncultured Clostridium sp.
TTTATTTTTTTACGCAAAAAACTGCCGCACTAATTTTTTAGTGCGACAGCCCTTTTATAAAATATATATTATTGTACTAATTCAAGTACTGGCCACCATCCCATAATATTGTCATGGAAACTAAAATCTACAGTTGCCCATCCATCAAATCTCCAAAGACCTCTACATACGCTATGTCTATTATCTACAAATTCTTGACACATAATACCATGTCTGCCGTCTGATATCCAATTTATAGCTTGTTGTCCTAGTGTATTGATAATATATTCATCATATTCATTAGAAGGGTTTCCTCCTAGTCCTTGTTCATCAATATATTTTTCATCGTAAGCAGGAGTTTTGCAAGAAGAGCCTCCGGTCATAAGTCTTACTCTGTATTTTTGTCCATTTATTGTGATTTTTCTATCACCTTTTATAGCTTTAGCAGCTGTTAAATGAAAAGTTCCTACTTTAGCGACTGGGTGTAAAGGGATAAGTATTGTTTTCCCTTGTCCAGTTGTATACTGTACAAATGGAATATCTCCAGGAGTTATCATTCCATAGTCTTGCCACTTATCATTAAGATCCATTGGAATATCTTTTTCCCATCCCTCAGGACTTGGATCATAATGCTACTCTCCCCAATGTTCATCGTCAAGTAATAATTCTCCCAGTTTTATTCCTGTTATTAATCCAGTTACTTTTTTAGGAGGTATTGGAGGGATAGGGAATTTCATTGAATAAATTTCTGTAGATACACTGGAAATTATTTTTGAAGATATGTAAAAATCTCCATGATCTCCTGCCCCTTCGCCCCATGAATTACGGCATATAAAATATTCTTCTCCATTTATATATTTCCATCCATAGATAACTACAGCATGTCCGCCATCTGGAAGAGTTGTTCCGTCATGCACTTCTCCTGCATTATGACTTCCATTTAAACAATGATTTTTGTCTATAAACATTGCATACTGAGCATTGGCTGTAGTTGTACAAAACATTACAGGTGAATCTTCTATTAAAGCTCTTTTTATAGAATCAGCACTACGACTTATTGAATTATATGAAGTAGGTCTATGTCTTTTAGCTATACTTAAAACTTTATTATAATTCCTTGCAACAATATCTTTAGCTGTAGTAATTATATTAGTTTCCTTTATATAAGGATATTCTCCGTCTAGTGCTGAGTCTATGCTGATTATTTCACTTCGCTTTGGAACACCGTCATTTACAAGTTTTGCGACTGCTTCTCTATAACCCATACCCTCAGTAATCCAACGCATACCTTGTCTATTTCCATAAATCCAAACATTACTAAATTTATCTCCTCTATCACAATCTTTATCATATTTTACTTCCATAATTTTTACTATAGTACTTAAAGCCATTGCTACACACGTAGGATACATTTGCGACTCTACAGGAATACTTTCTACATTATTGTATCTAAATTCTTGTGGAAAATTAGCAGCTGATCTTTTAGCTCTTCTTTCTGATTTATCCTCTTCTTGTATCGGCTCAGAGTATAAGGGTGCATCACCATTTGAAGGGAACATTTTTTTAAATTCCTCTACAGATAAATCTTTGATATTTACTTTTGTCATAAATAACAACAACTCCTCATGTTAAATATTTTTATTTTTTAAATTAATTACAAATATATAATACGTTTTCAAGTTATTATCTACATAAAAAAAGCAGATAAAATAATATCTGCTTTTTTTATAAATACTCTTTTATTCTAATATGATAAATCTTTTATTCCTTGTAATATCTCAGCTACTTCTTCAGCTGTTAACTTTATATATTCTTTTATAATATTTTTTGCTATCCTTTTCTCTTGCTCCATTCTTGATTTTATTGCATTTACAAAAATTGATTTTTTCCATTTAGGCATTTTAATATCTACTTTCTATGCTCCTAATATATTAGCTAATCCCATTTCTAAAGATGTAAGTCTTTCTTTTAATAACTGTTCTTCTGATTTAGGAAGTAAAGCTATTATAGCGTTAATTTCTTCTATTGTAGAATCTATTCCTTCTACTCTAGTTTTCCAATCAATAATTGCTTCTTCAGGCCCCTCTACTTGTACATAGTTTATATCATCTTTAGACAATACAACTTGGAACTTTAGATTGTCTTTTTCTTGATCTTCATGAGTTATTGAAAGCTTACTAGTTTTTATATAGACCATTATAATCACCTCTTATTTTATATTAAATATTTGTTTTGCCCATTGATATACATTACTATTTTTTCCAAAGTATAATAATACTTCTTCAAAAATATTTCTTGATATACATTCTTTACATAAAGATTGAAATTGAGCAAGTATATTATTAAATCCTGCGGTGTCCGATGTATTATTCATATGAAGTACATTAAAAGCCTCTTGAATATATCTCCTAGTTAATGATATTAATTGATTGGCATCTTTACTATCTTTATTAAAACTTCCATCATCTAATTCTTGTTTGATTTTAGACCATGTTTCTATTTCTCTAAATCTTTCTTTAGCTTGTATCTGCATGTTTCTTAATCCATATGAACATTCTTGTCTATCTATTTCTTTAATAGCTAATTCTGCGTGGAGTTTTTTAACTTCATATATTTTTAAATCTTTATTAGTTAATTTATATTGAAGGTCTTCTATTTCAGCTTCTTTTATAAACAATTCTTGTTGTCTTTTCCTATATTCAAAAGATAATTGTAATAGCTGCTCAAAGAATACCATCTGTTCTAACTTTGCTTGATGATATTTAGAAGCATTATCTGGAAAATCTTTTTCATTTAAAACAGAACATCTTATTTCTGTTTCAGTTCTCCATATAGTTTGCGTAGCTATATCATGTTTAAGTTCAGGTAATAAACTTTCCACTTTACTTAATAAATTATCTAGTAATAAATCAGCTTGTTTTACATCACTTAAAAAGTGTTCTGTCATATTTTCAGTTGTTATTAGATTATTCATATATCCCCCTTTATATTTATATTATTTTAATAATTTTTATTTGTTGTTTTTCTTCTTCAGTTAAATAATTTTTAGCAACTGCGTTATTAAGCCCTTCTTCATCTATAGTTTTATTCTTCCAGCAATAAACAAAATAATTATATAATTTACTCATATACATAGTCCTCCTATAATTTTAACATTGTATTTACAGCAAGTTGGGTTTCTTTTAACTGCTGAAATAAGTTGTCATATCTTTTATCTTCCTCTGTAGGAGGTATAATTTCATATTCATACCATATATCTTTAGTTTCTGGATTTATATACATTGTTGAAGACATATTTGGTTTTATTTCAGGTTCTGGAATGGACTCGACTAAAACCCCTTCTCTTTCTAATTGTTCTTTAGTTTTATTTAAACCACTAATATGGTCAAATGGCTGATAGTGATAATTTGTAGGATAAAATTTTCCTTCAGATACTTTTTGTAATCCGCTTAAATATATCATTATATAAATCTCCTTTTATTTTAAAATTATTGATGATGCTGTAGTACTAAAACCTTTTTGTTGTAATTGTTTATCATTTTTTATCCAAAACAGATTTTCATCGAAATCAACATTTCCATCACTAAAATTTGCATAACAAACGCCTCGTTCTACTTTTGAAGGTACATTTTGTCTTAATATAAGTGTGCCACTATCTAGTGAAAGTTTTATAATACTTTTCCATGTCATAACAAAAACTCCTTGAGAGGACACTTTAATGGAAGTACTATAACCATCTCCTGTTCTGCTTTCCCAAATTTTATTACCATTTAGATCAAATTTAAATACTCCATCTCCTCCACCTACAGAACCACTAAACCCCATAGCTAAATAAATATAACCATTCCATAGTGCCATTGAACATCTATTACAATGAGTAGTCCCTACAGGTGGTAAGGCGTTAGTTAAATACACCTCTTTTATTTTTGTTGAACCAGATAACGAGAATTCCATTAAACTATAATATCCATTACTCTGCAATGTCCTTTCTCCTTTAATTATATATAAAGATTGACTAGAGCACATTGCCATTGCATTACATTTGTTATTAGAATCATCTGCACAACGACCTATTATTAAAGCCTTTGATTGAATTCCAAGACCATTACTGTTTAGAGTAAATAACCAATATTCATAGAAACTATTTACTGGTGCTATTAAATAAATGAATGGAGCATTAATTACTTGGCTAGCGTGTAGAAGTCGAATACGACTATCAAATATTCCACTAGAAGAAAGATTTACAAAAAATAATTGAGTTGATGTTATTCTATTGAAATTTATTACATCACGAGAAGTAACTCTTCCATAATTTCCTTTAGAGGTTGATGAAGCATCTAAAGTAAAAAGCAAATTTCTTTGGATGATCATACTTGAATTAGAGTTACGATTATCTCCTTCAGTCTGAGGACTCTCTAATGCAAATCCATTCCATGCATTTTGAATATCAGTGCAAAAGTCTTGTTTTTCTGGAGTGAGTTTATTTCTCACCTCATAATAACATGTTTTTCTTTCTCCTATGCTTTGTGATGAACATACATATATATTATTACTATCTTCACACAAACCAATAATATAACAAGGGTGTTCACTAAGGTCATTTTCTCGTGTTAGTGCTGTATTATATTTTATATCATAATGAGAAGTATCTATAACAGTACCAGCACTTCCTCCTTGAGCAGTTCCCACTAATCCAAATATGTTTTTACCACTTATTATGTTTTCTGGTTTAAAATTAGGATCAGATGCATTTACTGAAGATGTCGCTCCATCATAATATCCTTTAGGTACACCCATTTCGATACCATAGTTCCCTTTAGAATCACAATATTGTCCTGCACTAAAAGTTCCTGACCATTTTCCTTTTGATGGGATAGTACCAGTTCTTAAAACACCATCTGTATTAGTAAATGTTGCTCCCGCTAAAACTTGGCTTTCTACAGCATTACCTTGTCCTTTTGCTATATTACCTACTTTATTTGCAAGAGCAGTTAAAGTTTCAGTTCCAGTACTCGTTTGTCCTTTATTAGTTAAATTTGCTACTAAAATATTTTTTACTGTTTGAGTTTTATCTTTTAACTGCGAGAACGTATCACTATGAGCTAAAGGACTGCCGATAACATCTGCCCAGTTCTTTTTTCCGTTATCGGCATTTTGAAAAAGTATTTTAGTCTGTTCTGTTAATGGTTTTCCTTTTAATTCAGCAGGTAGATTAGCATCATTTATATTTCCCACTTGACCTGCTAATGTATTAACTTTTGCTTGTGACCCTATTGGTGTCTCTGCCCCCACATCACTTGCACTTAAAATTAAAGTTCCTGTTTTTCCATTAACACTTTGTACGGGAGCACCTGTAGCTGTAATAAATCCAGGACCATTTGTAAACTGATTAAGATTTGTTGGCATATCTGTTTTCAAAGCTCTTTTAACTAGTTCATTATCAATAATATCAGCATTATAATTGAGGTCCTCTATATTTACTGTATCTGTACCTTCTGGTTTTTTCAATTTATAATTACCTGTGTTCTTCACCTAATCACCTCTATTCATATACTTTTAAGTCATCCCATGTTTTTGTTTTTGCTTGTTGCCATGTTAGTTCTTTGAGTTTTTCATACCTAGTGTAAGTATATTTAAAAGAGTATCCTAAATGTACTGGCTTTATAGTATCTATAAGACTAGCCATATTCTTTGGAATACCCTTTATACCAATAAACTGTAATCTGAAAAATTTTCTATAAACTAAAAGAGAGCCTTTAAGCCTTCAACTTTTACTTTAAAATTTTATTCCAATCTTTTTCTCTGATAACACCATCTGCGCCTTGAGTACTCCATATTCCAGCCTTCACTTGCCAAGCCTTCACTTTTTCAACTGTATTTGTATCAAATACTCCTGTTTTTGGTGATATACCTATATACCACTGAATAAACTTAGTTGCTGCAGGTATAGGACTCCACCCCACTCCTATAGTTGGTTTTTTAGTTATTATATTCAAGGCATTAACAAGAGCATCATCTATAGCTGTAGCTCCTGATAAATCCACTATATACCTAAATTCACTTATAGCTTGTTTAGTTTTATCATCTAACTTTCCTGTAGCATTATTTTCACCTGATTCAAGGCAAGACACTCTTTGTAAATCATGCTGCACAGATTTAATGAAATCAGAGTTATGATTATTTTCTTGAATTGTTTGTCCAGTTAATCCTTCTGCTATAGCTGTAGCAATAACATCGGCTCCTAGTCTATTGTATAAATCTGCATCACCTTGACTATCTACAAAACAAACCTCTATTAATATTGCAACTGGATTACTATGCCTTATAACATATAATCCGCTACCATCTTTTACGCCTCTATTTGTAAAATCCAATGCTACAAGCTCATTTAATACTTTAGAAGCTAATGCATTCCCTGCTGAACTCATGGCAAATATTTCGCTACCTCTTCCACCTCCGGAATTTAAATGAATACTTACTAAATAATCAGCATCAACTGCTCCATCACATCTTTTTTGAAGAGAATCTGTAACACTTGAAGCATTAAAAGGCCTTATATTCCACGCTTGGTGACCTATTGATTGAATTTTAGAAATAACTCTATTTGCTATATCTAAGGCACAATTTTGCTCATTTAAATATCCTACTGCACCTCCATCTCCTCCTAAACTTCCGTTTACATCTCCGTGACCTGGATCTATTGCAAATTTACTCATAAAAAATCCTCCTCTATTTTATTTCTTTTTTATTGCCTTCTTTAAGCTGTATTAACATTTCTTTAAGTCTATTTGGTACTGGCACACCAACCTTAGTTGCATTTTCTAATATGCTTATTCCCTCCATACTTGCATAAAAGAAAATAACCAAACTTCTTACAGTGCCGTTAGCACCAACTATATTATCTATTGATACTCCTAACGCAACAATTATAAGTATAATTATTTTTTTACCGATGCCTTTAAATCCTATAGTAGAACTTAAAGTTTTATCTTTGCCCGCACAAATTAATCCTGTTAAGTAGTCTAATACCATTAGTAGTATTAATGTTTTTAGCATCATGTCCCATCCTCCAAAGAAGTAATTCACACAAGCTCCTATACCTGCTATAATTGCACTAATAATTTTATCCCAATTTAAATATTTCACAGCTTACCTTCTTCCATATAAAAATAGGCAAAATAAAAAGACCATTGCTAGTCCCTACTTTGCCTTTATGATGTATAAGTTTTCTATTGTTCAATACAACTTAATATTTCTTGTTTTTCTTCATCTGAAAGTTTTTTATATTCCAATATAATATCTTCTGCTATCCTTTTCTCTTGCTCCATTCTTGATTTAATTGCATTTACAAAAATTGATTTCTTCCATTTAGGCATTTTAATATCTCCTTTCTATGCTCCTAATATATTAGCTAATCCCATTTCTAAAGATGTAAGTCTTCCTTTTAATATTTGGTCTTCTGATTTAGGAAGTAAAGCTATTATAGAATTAATCTCTTCTATTGTAGAATCTATTCCTTCTACTCTAGCTTTCCAATTCTTAATTGATTCTTCTGGCCCTTCTACTTGGACATAATCTATATTATCTTTAGATACTATAACTTGGAATTTTAGATTGTCCTTTTCTTGATCTTCATGCGTAATTGATAATTTGCTAGTTTTTATATAAACCATTATATTCACCTCTTATTTTATATTAAATATTTGTTTAGCCCACTGATATATACTGCTGTCTTTCCCAAAGTATAATAATACTTCTTCAAAAACATTTCTTGCTATGCATTCTTTACTTAAGGATTGAAATTGAGCAAGTATGTTATTAAATCCAGCTGTGTCAGATGTGTTATTCATATGAAGCACGTTAAAAGCTTCTTGGATATATCTTTTAGTTAATGATATTAATTGACTGGAATCTTTATTATCTTTATCAAAGGAACCGTCATCTAATTCTTGTTTTATTTTTGACCATGTTTCTATTTCTCTAAATCTTTCTTTAGCTTGTATCTGCATATTTCTTAACCCATATGCACACTCTTGTTTTTCTATTTCTTTAATAGTTAACTCTGCATGAAGTTTTTTAACTTCATATACTTTTAAATCTTTATTAGTTAATTTATCTTGAAGTTCTTCTATTTCAGCTTCTTTAATAAACAATTCTTGCTGTCTTTTTCTATATTCAAAAGATAATTGTAATAGCTGCTCAAAGAATACCATCTGTTCTAACTTTGCTTGATGATATTTAGAAGCATTATCTGGAAAGTCTTTTTCATTTAAAACAGAACATCTTATTTCTGTTTCAGTTCTCCATATAGTCTGCGTAGCTATATCATGTTTAAGTTCAGGTAATAAACTCTCTACCTTGCTTAATAAAGTGTCTGGTAATAAATCAGCTTGTCTTACATCACTTAAAAAATGTTCTGTCATATTTTCAGTTGTTATTAAATTATTCAAAATATATCCTCCTTAAATTTTATCCAAAGAATTTTTCCGTTACAGTTGAACAGTTATTGGTATAGCTAGTGTTACTTCCACCGAAAGACAGAGCTGAATTTTGTGCTCCACATCCAGCATGTTGATGTCTGGAAATTATAGGGTTCGAAGTGGTTGACCATGTGTTTCCATTAAACTTTTCAGATATGGCATTCACAAATGCAATTGATGCGTCTTGAGTACCATTAGCAACACATCCAGATGAAATATTAATCGTATTATTAGCTTTCGACCATGTAGTGCCATTAAATTTTTCACATGTAATATCATTACTCCAATCATCAGATACAGCAAGTGCCGCATTCTGTGTACCACATCCTCCGGGTCTGCATCTTGTAACAGTCATTTTATTTATTAATATCCAAGCACTACCATTAAATGATTCAGTAGTATTATTATTATATCCACCAAATACTAAAGCTGCATTTTGATTTCCCGCATTTCCTGGATAATCTCTTTGCATAGACATACTATTAGATTGAGACCATACGTTACCATCAAACTTTCCAGTAACATAATTTTTACCGCTATTATAATAATTATATCCTCCTGTAGATAATCCTGCATTTTGAGTTCCACATCCACCACTATTACCAAAATTCCAAATATAAGCAGTTAATTGATTCCAAGATGTACCATTAAATGATTCGCATGGACTATTATGAACGCTAGAAGAATATTTTTCGGGATATCCGGCATATGAGACGGCTGCATCTTGAGTACCAAAACCAGCGATATCATACCTGCCAATATTTAAGCCAGCTGGATTGCTCACCCACGCACTAGGATTTGCACTTGTTCTAAACTCATACTGCATTGCTTTTAAGGCGTTTCCTAATTTATCTTTTAATGTTCCTTCTGGAAGGACTACTGTATATTTAGTATTTGGATAAAAACTTTCATTTAAATTTAAATACATACTTTCTTCATCAGATGCATTTCCTGTTGCTACTGTTTTTATTTCACATTGTCCTCCCCATATATTTTTAGGAACATCGTTTTTAAAAATATACATAGACCATATATTATTAGGGAAAATTCTGTTATAGAATTCCAATCTTATTTGTGGGATATCACAGGCTGCATTTTCTTTAGAATGACTAGAACCTACTATAGAAGTAATACCAATTCCACCTGTTTGAGCTGTTCCTACTACTCCAAGTATACTCTTTCCGATTACTATATTTTCTGGTAATAAATTTGGTTCTTTAAACACAATAGGCCCAAAATCAATATTATTCACTTCTTCTAAATAATATCCAGTTGGAGGTACTACACATAAATTTCCTATATTATCTACTCTAACTCTTTTTGCAAATGTATAATTATTACCAGTTGCAGAAAAAGACCTATTTGGTATATTACCAGTTCTCAAAACACCATCAGCATTGGTAAAAGTAACTCCACTTAAAACTTGACTTTCTACAGCATTACCTTGTCCTTTTGCTATGCTCCCTACTTTATTTGCTAAATTAGTTAAGGTTTCAGTTCCAGTGCTATTCTGACCTTTAGCTGCTAAATTGCTTGCTAAAGTATTTTTAATTACCTGAGTTTTATCTTTTAACTGGGAAAAGGTATCAGTATTTAATAAAGGATTGCCGATAACATCTACCCAGTTCTTTTTTCCGTTATCGGCATTTTGAAAAACTACTTTAGTTTGTTCTGTTAAGGGTTTTCCTTTTAATTCAACAGGTAAATTAGCATCATTTATATTTCCCACTTGGCCTGCTAATGTATTAACTTTTGCTTGTGACCCTATTGGTGTCTCTGCCCCCACATCACTTGCACTTAAAATTAAAGTTCCTGTTTTTCCATTAACACTTTGTACGGGAGCACCTGTAGCTGTAATAAATCCAGGACCATTTGTAAACTGATTAAGATTTGTTGGCATATCTGTTTTCAAAGCTCTTTTAACTAGTTCATTATCAATAATATCAGCATTATAATTGAGGTCCTCTATATTTACTGTATCTGTACCTTCTGGTTTTTTCAATTTATAATTACCTGTGTTCTTCACCTAATCACCTCTATTCATATACTTTTAAGTTATCCCATGTTTTTCTTAAAGTTTTATCTTTGCCAGCACAAATTAATCCTGTTAAGTAGTCCAATACCATTAATAGTATTAATGTTTTTAGCACCTTGTCCCATCCTCCAAAGAAGTAATTCACACAAGCTCCTGCACCTGCTATAATCACACTAATAATTCTATCCCAATTTAAACATTTCACATATTACCTTCTTTCATATAAAAATACGCAAAATAAAAAGACTATCTCTAGCCTCTACTTTGCCTTTATGACGTATAAGTTTTCAAAAGCGACGTAAAATCAAGTTTACATCGCTTTATTTTATTGTATTGAATTTATTATTTTATTATAGTCTTCCAATTCTTCATCTAAAAATTTTTTAATTGCTTTTTCATATTGTTTAATAAATGAATCAAATTTTGATTTGTTTTCAAATCTAACATTACCATTTAATATATTGTATGTTTCATACTGTTTTAGCTCTTCCTCACTAAAATTTATTATAGATACATGAACCCTCTTAAAAGCGCTTGGTGATATTTCAAATCTAAGATTATGAGCATTAATAATATTATTTATCCTTTTCTCAAACTCCGAATTTTCAAATTCAACATTCCACTCGACAAAAAATGGTTCTAATTCAGATGCTTCTACATTGCTATTACAATTTATTTTATACATAACATTTTTCACCCCCATATTTATTATATAACTTATAAGGGCTTTATTTGTAAAATTAGTGTGAATATCCTTATACTATTTTTCTATTGTATAACTGATGGCTGAGTTGGTTGCTCTTGTACTGCTCCCATTTCTGTAAGCACTTCCTGTACACATTCTTTTAAATTAAATAGTTTAGGTACTTGCTCCACTTTATAAGTACCATTCATAATAAGAGTTACCCAAACCTTTACACAACCACTTTCTTTGTTGAATTTAAACATTATTTATGTTTAGTGAGCCACAGCACAACAAGTACAGAACCCAACTAAACTCTCACTTCCTTTCTGTATATACTTTTTTATGTGTATAACATGTTAATTATTTTAGGAATAAAAATAACACCCCCATTTATGTTGTAGGTGTTGCCATTCCTTGCATTGCTATTAAACTCATAAGTTCTGCATTAGATTTTTCTAAGGCTGATAATCTGTCTTCTGAATTGCTTTTGGGTATTGGTATTTGAGTCTGAGTTTCAATGTTAAATATTATTGAACTGGCATCTGTAATCTCCTGAGAAATATCTACACTATAGCTTTTACTAGTATTAAATTTATCTGAAAATTGTCCATAATCCAATTTAATTACTCCTACACTATCAATAGTCCTCTGCTGTAAAGGTATATAAGATTGAAAGTCTTCCGCTAAGGTCGTTTCTACTAATCCCTCCCCTTGAATTTCGCAAGTTACTATTAAAACATTACCTGTAAATCTATCATAATAAATTTTTCTACCTATTTTATTTTCCATAAATACCATCCTTTCTATTCATATACAATAAAAGAACAAGCTCCAGATAAAGGTTGATTACCCTCGCCAGTATCAGTAAAACATACATATAAGTTGTTATTATAACTGTTAAATTTTAATATGGGTGCAGTTGCACCCATATTATTAAATTGAATACCAGAATAACATCCTGGTGTACCATTAGGATGATAAATAACAATAGGAGTATTAACTTTATACACACCTGCAATATCAGAAGTATGCCCAGCATAATTAGAGTTTAATATAATATAATTCGGTGTAAATCCTAAATTTACGACAAATGTGTCAGTGTTATTTATTACAAATCCCGAAGGAATAGATCCAATTACACGCCTTTTCCCTGCAATTACACTTCCTGCTACCCCGTCAATTGAAACTCCATTTAGTATATTCTGTGATAACAAGTTGCTTAAATCTAATGCACCTGTAATTTGTCCACTATCTACTGTTGCAGTTTTTCCAAGTCTTAAATCTCCAATTAAAGCATTTCCACCACCTCCTTTACCCTGTACAATAAAAGATGTTCCATTATATCTCATGGTATATGGTGTATTAGCTTTTAGTCCTCCAGCTGTAATTGCATTGCCTAAAGAATCTAGTATTGGTTTTACCCCTAACCCATTTATGTTAATTGTACTTGCTCCTGTACTTGCTACATTTATTTTAGCTACTATTCCAATGCCATCAGCATAACTTGTTGGTGCTGGGCTTAATGTAGCTATATAAGTATTAGCGACTCCTGTTGTAGTTGCATACCCAGGATGCTTCACATAATCAGCCTTATGCGCCTCAACTGATTGATTTAAAACAATCAAATCATCGGATACTTGCTTAACAGTTTTTGTATTGTTTAAACCTGCTAATGCATTAACTTTCGCTTCTGACCCTGTTGGCGTCTCTGCGCCAACATCACTTGCACTTAAAATTAAAGTTCCTGTTTTCCCATTAACACTTTGGACTGGTGCTCCTGAAGATGTAATAAATCCAGGGCCATTTGTAAACTGATTAAGATTTGTTGGCATATCTGCTTTCAAAGCTCTTTTGACTATTTCATTATCAATAATATCAGCATTATAATTGAGGTCCTCTATATTTACTGTATCTGTACCTTCTGGTTTTTTCAATTTATAATTACCTGTGTTCTTCACCTAATCACCTCTATTCATATACTTTTAAGTCATCCCATGTTTTTGTTTTTGCTTGTTGCCATGTTAGTTCTTTAAGTTTTTCATATCTAGTGTACGTATATTTAAAAGAGTATCCCAAATGTGCTGGCTTTATAGTATCTATAGCATCTATAAGACCGGCCATATTCTTTGGAATACCCTTTATACCAATAAACTGTATTATAAAACTGTAATCCGAAAAATTTTCTATTATCTTAGTTTCTCCACTTGAAAAAGCTTCTGCAACATTTTTAAGCATTACCTTTGTTACAGTTCCAGATCCTCGAAGCTTTGCTTTTATAATTTCTCTTCTATCTTCATAACTTTTATTTAAATCTGTCTGAATTCCTAATGGTTTTTCCCATATGCTACTTAGCCCCCATGTTGCAGTATCTACATAAAACTGGTCAAGCAAATCCTTCTTAGAGTAATTTAATTTACCAATTTCTTTTGCTGCAGAATTCTGTATATTTACCATTATATTAGAGTTATAATACCAAGGCGGTAAGTATTTCATCAAATCGGGTGTATATAACTTTATTTCATCTTCATTTATCTCATTTCCAGCATACTGCAGATTACCGTAGATACTCTTACCGTACACCTATTACACCCCCTTTAGGTCATTCCAAGTAATACCTTGTTTGGTTATTAAAATTTTTCTCCAGGAACCCCATATTCCGTTGGTTTGGTTTCTTTGATACATAGATGTTCCTTGAAAATCTATCATTGTTTGAGAAGTCCATATATCATTATGTCTCATGACTATGCAAAATTGCCAGCCACCTCCTGGACATTCATTTAACAAATTATATCCCATAAAAAAACCTGTTGTTTTATAATTATTCCAATCTACTGTAGCTGTTTGGCATACGGTTCCTAACCCAAAACTACTTGAAGCAAAATCACTTGGCTTTTTTCCTCCAACCGTGTTACTGTCATCAGCTTTATCTATTATTCCATCACTATTTTTATCATAAATGCTTTTCAACATGTCCCCATATCCTGCACTAGCCACATCTTTCTTGTAAGCTACTTCATTACCATTTGCATCAACAAATGTTTTTGCTTGCAGTGAGGCGAAGCTATTAGCTTTGCCATCACCTGTGCATATCCTTACGTTTTTAATGGGTTTATTAGCTCCTCTGTAATTTAGATATACTGTACCTTCATCATAATTAAATCCATCAGCTATGTTAATCTCATTATTATTTGAAATAGTAAGCGAATCATGACTATGTACTGCTGGCGATTGTACTGTCTTTCCTGCAGAATCTAATGTTGCAACTCCACTAGCCACTCCCATTTCACTTCTTTTAACTTGTGCGTCATTAGTTACATTAGCCAATCCAATATCCGATTTTGTTACAGTTATACCCCCACTTAAAGCGTGACCATTTACCATAGTTGTTTTTAGCACTAGCCCGCTTAAATCTTGGTCTCCTGTGTTAATTCCACTTAAAGTAGTAATTCCTAACTTACTTTTAATAGAAGAATTTGTTTCATCTCCAGTATTTGTACCACTGGTATTACTTAATACTGTTTTTTGAACATCACTTACAAATCTCTTATTAATATTTTCTACTACCATATCAGCACTATGGCTTCCAGGATGTATATATTTATTAGCATTAGCCTCTACACCTGCAAGCTTTTCTTTTTCTGAAGTAGTATAGTCCTCTGTACTTAATTGTTTTCCTTGAACTTTATCAACTTTATTTGCTAACTGTTTAGTAATAGTACCAGCAAAATCACTATCATTATTTAAGGATTTTGCTATTTCCTGCAATGTATCCAATGCCTGTGGTGCTGTACCAATTACATTTTGAATTTTTTGCAGTACCTCTTCTTTTGTGAAAACTTGCTCTTTCAGGTATCTCTTATTAAGTTCTATATCTACATAAGTTTTTTCAGCTTTTCTGTTATTTAAATCACTATCTTTTTCTTTTAGCATTTGTATCTCAGCATTGTTGCTTTCTTTATACTGATTAATATTAGTACTTAATGTATCCTCATTTTCTTTAGATCTATTGATTTCAGCACTTAAATTATCTGTTAAAACTTTTTCGGTAGACTTTGATCTATTAATCTCAGAATTTAAGTTATCTGTAAGAATGTTCTCAGAGCCTTTAGCTCTAGCTATCTCTGTATTAAGATTATTTGTTAATGTTTGTTCTGCTCCAATCGCTCTACTTACTTCTACACTTAAATTATCAGTTATAATTTTTTCAGCATTAGTTGATCTATCTATTTCACTGTTTAAAGTTTTTTGTGTATTTACTATGCTTTCTTGAACTTCATTTATATCTTCTGCCTCTACTGTATCACCTTGGGTTTCATATGTTATATAGCATTTATCTACTTCAGAAAATATCTTAATTATTTTTTTCCATGGCGTACAACTAGGAGTAGACAGTATAAAGTTTTGAATTTTTTTCCCAGTTAGTTTAGGTCCTGTATAAACATTTATAGAAGATAGGCTTATATTATCGTGCTGCAGTTCGCTCTCATACATTCCATTTGTAATAGTTATTTCTTCCTCAATTACATAAGTATTGCCCTCCAATCTATTTAATTTTTCTGTGAATGTATCTATTTTATTTGGATACATCTATCATACCCCCAAACTTAATATTCCAAGTACTGGTATTTCTTCATCTTCAAATCCAATGTTAGATATGGCACCATTTATTTTTAAATCAATATAATCAATTACACCTGGAGTATTCAATAGCAAGTTTCCTATTCTGGCATAACTTATATAACTATCCTTAAATGCTGTAGATTTAAAATATTCTGTTTGTATTTCACTAAATTTATCTTGTACTTGTTGAATGGTGTAGTTATTAGATAATACTAATTTTGCACTTATATTTATTTTTTTTTCTACTGCACTTACAACTGTGGGGGTGGCTCCTATAGGTCTGTTTTCTTCTATATGGTTAAGAACTGTATTTATAAGAGCAGAAGCTGCCGCTTTTTTATTACTGTCAATAACAACAACTTTTACTGTGCCTTTCCCTGCCCATAGGGGAAAAACTTTAGCATCTCCAACGCCAGTTACTTCTTTAGCCCAATTTCTATAATGATATTTATTTCCAGAAGTTGCTGGTGTTTGTAATCTTTCAAAATATCTCTCCCTTAAACTTTCATCACTTTCAGCATCATAGCCATTTGTAACTGGATTAGGATTTGTCATAGATATTACTCCATTGACTTGTACTGGAAGCTGTGTAATTACATTGGCAGGCACATTATATTTACTTCCAACATCAATAGCTTCTATATTTACAAGCATAGATTGATTTGTTAATACGGTGTCCCTTGTAACTTGATACATTAATCCTGCACTACTTCCAAATAAAATTCCAGATTTTAAGAATGTGCCTACAACAGCATTTACTAAAATTTCAGTAGTGGCCTTTTTACCTGGTTTCCTAGTAACTCCATAAGGATTAGTTATATTTTCAAGGTCTGTCCCTGTAGCTGTATAAGGAGATGTCCTTTTTAATATGTTATCATCTGTTATATAGACTTGAGCGAGTTCATTACTTGTGGGAGAAAGTGCATCATAAGTGAAACTGCCTTCAAATTTAGCAACGTCATTGGAAATATTTTGCAACATTCTATTTAAAATTGTTTGTTGTGAATTACCATCTGTATACATTTATTCACCTCCTAAATATTCATGCTTATAGCACCATATAGAGTGTTAGCTGTAAAAGATATATTTAATTTATCTTCACTTTGGTTTGTTACTACATTTACTATCCCTTTGATGTAAGAATTAATTAGTAAACATTCTTCCAAATATCTTTGTGCTTCCGATTGCGCTAAGCCTACTGTTAGGTTTTTACCTATTAGATTTTCTAATTGATTTCCATAATCCCACGAATAACCTAAATATCTATACCTTGGAGTGTTAAGTGTTTTCCATATCCATATTTTAATAGCCTCAAGTCCTTGGACTATTTTAAACTTTCCATCTTCTAATAAAAAGTTATTATCTTTAAAATCCCACGCATACTCTTTGTACATAGGTAATGTAGTTTCAGTGGTTGATTGAATCAAAGTATTTGTATCTATATTAATTTGTGGAAATATACTACTCATGGCTTCACCACCCTGCATAAAATAATAAAAGTAGTACTGTTCACTTGAATTAATGCTACTAAATCATCCTTTTTTAATGTATCTGTAAAGTTAATAGTTCCATTTGATATACCTATGGATGTTATATTCCCATTTGTTGTATTTCCAGAAGCATTTGTAGAAGATAAATTTATCTGTCTTGAATAATTATTTAACAAGTAATCTGCTATTAATAAATTATCTTTACTTAATGTCAAATCGCTAGCTTTAATTGTCAGGGGATTAGATTCTATTACTTGCCCTATTTCAACACCAGAAGGATTATAATATGTTCCGTTTTTTCTCATTTCTTTTACAAACTCAGAATAAGGATCTTTAATAATCATATTTAAGCCTCCTTCTCGTTCATAATATTATCAAAATTTAGTGTTAGTTCCATAGTATGAAGTCCTGTTGCCACATCCCAAGTATGCGCATCAGCATCTATATACATGGTTGCATTTTGTAAGATATCTATATAAAATATCTGTGTTTTTAAAGCATATCCTGTTATTATTTTAGAATTTCCTAACGCTGTTGCCTTAAATGTTCTTTCTACATTTTTTAATAAACCACTTGCCATTGCTGTAGCATTTTGTGAATCACTTGTATTATATTCGTATATATCTTGTAGAACACCATACGCAGTTATAGCTCCTGTATTTTCAACCTTTCCTATATAATTGCCCTTTTCATCTATTATTTGTACTTTATTAATCATGTTGCTTATGCTGTCATTAAATGTAGCATTCCCCAGGTTAGTTTCTGGTTGTAAAATAAAGTTATCTACAATGGCACCCTTTTCTATTACACTTACCTGGTCTGCATCCATAATGGGTATATACTTTTTTCCTGTTTTAGGACTTAGCATTGTATAAATCTCCATTATAGCATCATAAGCAGGCTTGGCTTTAACTAATAGTGTGATTGGTATTTCTACCGTTGGAATTCTGTTGTATTTAACTCCTAAATCAGTTATTATTTTTTCTGTTGCAGCTTCTGATATTATGTTTGTAAAGTTATAAGTTACTTTAGATTTCAAAAAGTAAATCAAATAATCATACGCAGTAAACTTTAATTCACCAGAAGAACTTAATTCTCTATCAAATACAATGCCACGAAACAATTCTTTACCGTCTTCTTGTAACCACACTAAAGTTCCAGGTCCAATTTGTGTTTTATTTTGATTTTTGTCAAAAATAGCATAAGCCAATGTGCATTCTAATTTTCTAGCACATTGGCTTATATCTCCACTCCAAGATATTGTTTTGCAGTATTGTGTTATATCTGTTACTAATTTTCTATCATATAATGCATAAATTTTAATCATAAAATTATCACCCTGCCTGTAATATCTGACGTAACATCTGATATATTGTTTTTAGTTGCTACCGAGGGTAAAGAGGTAGTATTGCCAGTAACTCTTTTTATTAGCGTATATAAATTTTCTCCTGCTCTTGCAATGATTTGAGTTGGTATTGCCTTGTCAATAGTTCTGGCATTAATCAAGTTATTTATATTAACAAAGCTAACATCACTTGTTATTTGACTTACTTGTAAACTAGGAGCCGTTATCAATCTATACTCTTTTAGTTCTAATGTAAAATAAATATCTCCTGTGCCATCTTCTTCTTTATACTCAAAAGATTCGATAGAACAGAGTATATTTACATTTGTTCCAGTTATTATATATCGAATTGGTTCACCACTTAATCTCCATTTTTGTAATAAATCCACATAATCTTGTGGTTTACGGAATCCTTGATATTGTACAAAATCATATTTTTGATTAGGAAAAAAACTTTCTATTGGCGTTATTTCTCCTAGTTTTGGTTTACCTATGAAACTAACCTCTCCTAACCCCTCCACCGTAAATGTTGCATTGTTTAATGATGATTTTATACTGTACTTTGAAGGCGGTACAGGCAACCTTATAGCTTCATTGTCTTGAATCAACCAAAATTCTTTCATTTTATCACCTACTTTTTAGACAAAATAAAAAAGCACTCCCAAAAGAGTGCTTAACGATATTTTCTTCCATAATACTATTTTATCACTTAAAGTCCGCAAGTTCAACTACATATTCATTCCAGCAAGTTTGAGTTTCTTAACTAGAGATGTTGCTATTTTGTCTATGTCTGCATCTTCACGAACTATAATTGTGTCAGCTAATTTTGCTATTGATATATCACCTCTAAGTTGCTTACTGTTTCTACTGTCAATTACTTGTTCGCCACCACGCATTTTCATAAGTTCTGGACCATGCTCACCTACCCATTTGTAACCTGGAGTTGCATAAGTTGTTCCAAGTGCATAACCCATATATGGTCCACCATGTGCCATCGATTTGATTCCAGGAGTATTATAAGGGCTTCCATATCTACTTTGTATGTATCTAATTGCTGCTGCCGCGTTGTCGATTGGGTTCCAAATATCCTTCATTCCTGGCAATCCATATTGTGTAATGTTATCATCTATTAATTGCATAAGGCCTTTAGATGGATGCCCCAACTGTGCATTTATATCGTATAGGTTTATATCCATAGGATTTCCACTAGATTCATGCATTGCGATTTGTTCTAATGCTGGTAACCAACTCATTGGGACACCAGTCAAGGCAATGGCTGCTGTTAACCATTCAGTTACATTTCCCCCAACTGCGCCTTGTGCAGAGCCTATCATACTACTAATTTGTTTTTTTAAGAAGCTCCTAACATCATTGTTAGACATACCATTTATAAGCCCTTGCATTAAGTAATTACCTATAGAATACATAACCCTACTTGGAGACTGTATTCCAAAACCTTCTCTAAATGCAGTTACAATTTTATCTGTAAGAGTTTTAACTATTTCAATTAGATTAGATGTACTGTCCTGTACACCTTTACTTATGCTAGTAACTATTTGCTGTCCATAAGTCAAAGAATCTTTTATTAATTGTGATATTACATTTCTTATGTTAGTAGCCATTGCAATCGTGGCATTAGTAGTTAACGGTGTATTCTTTTGTATACCTTCACTTAGTCCCTTTGCCATATCTGGACCATATGTGTCCGAATCTTTTAAAGGACCTTCATCTGGCTTTGTAAAATGTATTAAGCGTCTTATTCTATTAGCCATATCAGTTACAGTATTTGTTGTTGAATCGATATTGTCACTTATACCATTAGCCAAACTATTTGGAATGTCTTGTCCCCAGCTATAAAATTTATTAGGCAAACCTTTTCCAATTTTTGTTGCTGCATTACTTACTAAATGTTTACTGCTATCCATTCCATTTGCTAATCCTTGTATTACAAAATTACCTACTCCATGCATAACTTTACTTGGAGACTTTATTCCTAGTACTTCTTTTATTGATTTTTCTATAGATTTACCAACATCTCTTACTTTATTAATTACAGAGTCTATCATGCTGTTTACTCCATTTATAAAACCTTGGATAAAGTTCTTACCAAACTCCAACATCTTGTCTGGTAAGTTTTTAAAAAAGTCTACTACTGCATTAAATCCTGTTTCTATCCAACTTCCTATGGTAGATAAAATAGACCAAGCACCATTTTTTAGACTATTAAATATAGCTACACCCAAATTATAAAGTGTGTCAGGCAAATTTTTAAAGAAATTTACTACTGCTGTAAATACAATAACTATACCCTGCCATACATCTTGTACTATAGTTATAACTCCGTTTTTCAAACCTTCCCATGCACTAATAGCTATACTTTTTATTCCATTCCATAATGTATTTAAAAAAGTTCCTAATCCATTCCAGATAGATTTTGCAGTACTTATTATTCCATCCCATAAGCTAATAAAAAAGCTTTTTAATGTACTCCAAATGGATTTTGCAATATTTACCATTCCATTCCATACAATAGCACAATAAGCAGCTATAACATTAAGAGTACCTGTAAATACTTGTTTTATTCCTATCCATATTTGTCCAAATGCACTTTTAAGATTATTAAATATTACTTTTGCATCTGAGCCTAGTTTTGTGAAATTACCTCGGCATAAATCAACAATCAACAGAATGGGACCTAACACAATATTTTTTATTCCATTCCATATACTACCAAAAATATTTTTTAATCCGTTAAATATGGTTGTAATACCTGGTTTTAAATTATTCCATAATGCTAAAATATTATTTACTATAGGTGTTACTATAGCTATTACAGCTGTTTTAATTCCAGTCCAGATTGTAATTATTACAGCCTTTATAGCATTAATTGCTGTGCCTATACCCGTTTTAATAGAATCCCATGCATTTATAACCCAAGTTTCTATCGAGTTAACTACTGATACTACTGTCGCTTTAATAGAGTTCCATGTATTGCTTATACCAGTTTTTAATTCTTTTACTGATCCCATAACTCCTGTTTTTATTGCAGTCCACACACCTATAAAGAAACTTCTAAATGCAGTTGACTTAGTCCACAACAATACAATTACTGCGATAAATGCTATAATACCAGCAATTATAACTCCTACAGGATTAATCATAAATGCAATATTTAAAGCTAATTGAGCTATTCTTACAGCCATTATGATTCCTCTAGTAACACTCATAATAGCGTTGAAAGCCGCTACTGCTATTTTTATTCCATTAAATATAGCTATGCCTATTTTAACCGCAGCAAATCCAATTGCAAGTAGTTTTAAAACATTTATAACTGTATTAGAATGTTCTACTAAAAATCCAAACACTCTACTAACAACATTCTTAACAACCGTTAATGCATCTATAACTCCAGTTCTTACAGCTTGAAAAGAACTAACTATTTTGCTTGTTGTACCACTTGAAAGTCCAAATCCATCTTGTAATGTACTACTGAAGTCTTTAAAATCACCAGTAATTAATCCTAGTGCAGCAAAGAAAGTAGCTCTAAGGCCTGTTGCTAAATTTTTAACTGTAGTTATAAAATTTATTAAACTTGCTGAACCATTTATTGACCATTTAGAAAGTATTCCATTTGCTTTGCCAAAATTACCTTGTAAAACACTAACAAATATTATGACTGAATCCCTTACTCCTTGTAATGTTGTTGCAATTGTTGCTGTGTTTTTACCAAAAACTTTTCCTAAACTACTTAAAGAACTACTACTTATGCTACCTAAATTAATCAAATCTTTTATAGCATTACTTAGAGAATTAAACACAGGTACTGCTTTGGCAACAATTCCATCTACAAATGTTTTAAATCCACCTAAATTTTTAGTATATGCAAAAGCAAATGCTGAAAATAAAGCTATTACAATACCTATAGGACCTTTTAATTTAAAAAATGAGTTTATTAATGGCTCAAGTTGTGGAACTATCATTATTAGAACTTTTCGAAATAAACCTAAACCACCAATTAAAGTTCCAAATACCGCCGTAGTTGCCAACACTTTGGCTATAATGCCTATCATAGGTTTAGACAAGTTTTGTACTTTTTGTGCAACACTAAGGAATACCTCTACAACCTTTTGCATGTACGGCAATAATACAGCTCCTATACTACCCTTGATTGCATCTATAGTATTGCTTAATTGTGCCAACCGACCTTCATAAGTTGCTGCTGCTGCTGCTGCTTGTCCTCCAAATTCTCCATTTAATCCGGCCAGCATAAGTTTCTGTGCTTCAGCTGTATTTCCAGTCTGTTGCATTACTTCAATTTGTTTCTTTTGTTCTTCTGTAAATTTTACACCTATATTTGTAAGCTCAGTAATTCCTTTGATTGGATCATCTAACGCCTTTCCTAATTGTGTAGAAGCACCTGCTATATCACCGCCCATATTTTGTGCTAAATCCAACATTGATTGGGTAGCCATAGGAAATACATCCTTGCCTATGTTAGTGAATGTAAGTAACATATTTTGTCCTGTTTTTATCGCACCAGCTCCAAATGTAGTTGTTTTGCTAAATTCATCAGCCATTTTACTTACTTGTTCTGCCGTAAGTCCTGCAGCACCACCTGTGGATTTTATGGTTTGTGCCAAATCCATATTTATTTTTTGACTTTTTGCCGCAATATCTATTGTGCCTTTTAAAAATTCTGCACTAGCTAATCCTGCATCACCAAAAGCATTTCTTGCAACTGAAAGTCCACTTTTGAAACTTTCACCCATGGCTGATGCTTTTGCTTTTGCTGATTCTGCCATAGATGATATTGATCTTGTTAAACCATGTGCTTGTATTCTCATTCTTTCAGTTGCCTCTTGTGCATTTTGCATACCTGATATAAAACCACTATTGTTTAAACTTAACATTGCGCTTAAGCCTAACATACTCATTACATTTCACCCCCTTCTTTTAGGGATTCATTGTGTTCTTCAATTTCCTTTTCTAAAAAAGCACTGACTATTAACCGTGTATTATATCCTTTGCTGAAAGCTTCATCTGGAAATTTACCATGTAACTTCCAGCAATAATATAAATACCAAGCTGTTTCGTCAGTGCCTACAAGTTTTTTATCTTCTTCTTAGTTTTTTCTTTATCTTCACTATTGAAACCGGACAATTTTGTAATAGTATCAGCGAGTTTGGATATTTCTCCCGGTAAAAATATTTTGTTTATTAATTGGTCTGGTGTTTGAATTTTAAAGTGATCTCTTAAAGCTTTTTCCTTTAACTCTGGTACTCCTGAAAGTATTAATTGCTGATTCATTGTTGTTGTATCAACATCTATAGAACCATCCTTATTTATATTCATAGACATTTTTTGAATATCATCATATATTTCTGATTCTAAAGCATAACAAGTAAATGTTGCTTCCACACCACCTAATTTGTTAAGCTTTAATGATAATTCTTTTTTGGGTAATTCTACCTTTCCTGCATCTATTTTTAATAATTGATCAACTAAATTCATATTGATTTCCTCCTCAAATTTTGAATAAACTTAAGGGCTGCGTGAGCCGCAAAAAATATGTTATTGTATTGCTATTGTGTCAGGTACGTCATAACCTGTAAATGTAAATGGAATTGATTCATCTATGTTCTTTTTAACTTCAAAATCCATTAATGTTAACTCATCAAATGTTACCCCAGTAATAGTTATTTTTTCAGTACCAAAACTGTCTGGGTCAGATAAACTTGCATTGATGGTACATACAGTTTGTTTTCCCGCTGCAATATCGTCTTTAAGCTTAAGCAACATTCTTGAATATACTTTATTCATTTTTAAAGTTCCTTTACCTTCAAGACCTATCACCTTGTGCTTTTTCCACATATCTCCACAAAAGTTCACATCTGTTTTTGACAATGTAACCTTAGCTTGTAATGATGTGCATTCACCTACTAGGTCTGAATCTAGCCAAACCTTACCCCAGTTACCATTTATCACTCGTTTTGCATCTATACTCATATATTTACCTCCTACATATTAATTGCTAATTGGAAGTCTTCCATAGCATCTAAGATTTTTATATTACCTGTTGTGAATACTTTGTCACCAGTGGGATATGTTTTGATGTCTATATCTTTCATGTTTGTTGTATCTATACCTTTACTGGTTAAATAAGCTTTTTTAGCAGCTACATCTACTGCAAAACTTGAAGAATCACTATTCAATAGTGATTGTCCTTCTAATATTCTTGAGTAACCTAACAACGCTGTTATAAGCAATACTTGATTATCATAGTTATTAGGGAATTTACCTACATAGTGATCTGCAATTGTTTTCTTTATATCATCATGAATTTGGTCCATAATATCTACCAGCTTAATTTTCTTATAATCTAACGTTTTAGTAGATGTAGTAGTAACTAAAGAATTTACACCCCTTGCTACTTTTACCTTTTCTCCATCATTTATAAGAACAAATTTGCCGGCATCTATAGCAGTATTAAACCCTGTAGTAGTTAAGTGTGGTACATCATCAATCTCATATAAAACAGAGAATGTGCAGCTTTGGTCAAGTGGTGTTCCTGCTAACAGTCCAGCTATTCTACTACAATAGTCTGTTGCATCATAAGTAGTTGAACCAACAATTATATTATCAGTGTCAAAGTTTATTATAGCCTCATGATCGCCAGCAATGTGTGGTAAAATCGCTTTGGCTCTTATATCTTTATTGTCTTTTAACCCTTTTACCCACGTAGCCATGTTTGCAGCATCTACAGCTGTTATGCCTGGCACAGCTAAATAATTCCATTTTACTGTTTCTAATGCTGTTTGTGCTTCTGTATAATCTGTAGCTGTTGTATCTTCTACAAATATAAGAACTTTTAAAGGTGCTTTTACATTACCTATAAATGCATTAAGTATTTGTGTTTTATTATAAGTCGAAAAATCTGTAGGTACTTCATCTAAAGAATTATAAATAGTTAGCCCTTTATGGACTGCATCTTTGAGTATTAAGGCAACTATACCTCTTTCACCTCTTTGTATCGCTGTGATGGCTGCCTGTTGAAATATTATTCCAATGTTTGGTAATCCCATATTAATTCCTCCTTATATGTTTATATTAACGTCACCTACTAAAACTGAGTCTTCGGTGATGTTTCTATCGTCTATTATATTAAGATTTAATGTTAAGTATACTTCTGCATCCCTTGGTCCACCTGTCAATTGTGCTATTTTTACGGCTCTATCACCCATCATAAAATAACCATTTTTAAAAATGTCTTTTAACGTATCATTCATAGCGTATTGTGCCGTACTATCAACATTTTTATAATCATCCCAAGGTGCGTAATATACTATCTGAATGTAAATATTATTCTTATAAGCAAAGTGGCTAACATCATCTGTTCTACTAGAAATGTGATTAATAAAAAAAGAAGGTCTTTGAAATCCTTCTCCTTGATTTTGAGTATATATTGGTTCAGTTGTTTTGCTTGCTATTAAAGTGGATATAGTATTTATAATGTCGTTTAGCAATATATCACCTCATTTTAGACATAGAAAATGGCACCTATATAATAAGTGCTATACACTAGCTAATACCCCAACAAATGCCAGTTCAATAATTCATTATTTTTTTTCTGTTTCGTCTAGCATATTTTGTATGAATTTTTCTAAATCTTCTTTTGCCTTAGGCTCAAAAGCTTGAAATCCTTTTTCCATAAAATGTTTACCTGATACAAATTGAGGATGTAACATCATTCCTGTATTTGCATTAGGGTCATATTTAAATTTTTCTCCACTCCATGTACCAGGAACAAATCTTTTATCTACCATAAATCCTTCATTCACGGCCGAAGCATATGAAACCATAGTTCCTACCGCTATGCTATCACCTGTCATAATAGCTTTACCTTCTGAGCCTTCACCTGTTGGAGACTCTTTACTATCATTTGAACCTAAATCTAACGAAAAACTCGCTCTTAAACGACCCGAATCTACCGGAACTTCTAACAATATTTCTCTATTTAACATATAAGCTAACTTTAAAAGTTCCTTTTTATTTTCTTCTGGGAATCTATTTTGTACTGCTTCTAATACTTTAATTAAATTGTCTAGTCCTTCGATTTTAAAATCTGTATCAGCCATAATTACACCTCTTCTTTATAAGTAAGATCTATCTCATAGTGGTGTCCGTATGGTGTATAGACATTGCTTACTATATACTTAGTTTTAGAGTTAAGTATAAGTATGTCACCTTGCTTTATATTGGGGTTTACGATTATATCTATATATAGTCTTGGGGTTTGGATATAAATGCCTTGAGGTTGTCCTTGGGTTACACTACCAGCAGTACGTCCAAATCTGCAAGGATAACTACCTGTACTTGGGTAAGTTGCATTTTGATTAGTCACTCTATGAGTTATAGTGTCTGTAATTGTGGATGTGCGTTTAATTATACATATATCTTGTCTTTTCATTATGTAGTCCTTATCTTACAGTACTTTTGTAATACTGTAGCTATATTTGCAGGCATTGCTATATCCTTTTTCATGTATGTAAACTGCACATCTCCTTCTTTCTCAATCTCCACACCTAATTTATTCTCTCGACTTTCCTTATACTCCAAAGCAACTAACTTAGTAGCAACTAGGCTTAAATCTCCTGGTATCTCATTGTCACTCATTCCAGCGGTATATGAAATTTCTATATAACTTTCTTCATGTGTACCCCATTGAATTTTATTGGTCATAGTTACATACTTCCAATCCATAAACTCTATATAAGTTGGGTGTAATCTAAAGTTAGTATATCCATCACCTGTAACGTAAGACAAATTGAACACAGCTGGACCAGCTCTTACTATTCGTTCTACACTTTTAATAGGATAATTTTGTGGAAACACTTTATGCATTATAGTGTGTTGCTCTCCTGTATAAGATTGTATAGAAAACTTTCTATTACAATAATTTTCTATAGTAGATTCTGCACTATCTATAAGCATATTTATAAATTCATCATCATCTGTATTATTTATCTTTAGATAACTTTTGACCTTTGCCAATGTTGTTAACAACTTCATCAACCTCCTTGGAAGGCTCAATGTGTTCTTCTGCTAGTCCTACATCTATATATTTATCCGCCAAACTATCATCTAAACCACAAATATCACCTTTCACATAAGGACAATAATTACTAAGCATTTTAACTGTTTTCATTCAATCACCTTCTTACACTTCTGGCTCTGCGTAGCCATCTTTAATTACTTGCATTGCTACCTCTTCATCTACTGCAATTATTTGCCCCACTTCAAAACTCACATGAAAACCGTAAGCTCCTGTAGGTATATATTTTATAATTTTCACCTTCATATATTCACCTCTTAATAGGCTAGAGTATGAACTCTAGCCTAATTTTAGACATAAAAAAAGCACTTAGTTACAATTAACCCAATGCTTATACTACTGCTTTTAATGAAGTTAGCCTTGCAAAGGCTTTAGGCACTGCAATTTTACCGTCTAATCTTTCCCATAATTTTAAAAGTACTTGATGGTTTTTAAATGCCTGGTCTGATTGAGTATTCATTTCTACACCAGATTCATTCTTATCAAATAAATAATACTGTTTGAGATTTCCAAATATGATTTCAGTTTGGTTAGTACTAGTACCTAAATTAGAAGGAATTGCACCAGTAAACTCATAAACTTTGTAACCACATAATGTAGGGAATTGACCTCTTGTCATGTCACCATCCTTAAATATGTAGTCGCCCATTGTATTTTTCATCTTTCTAACTTGTTCTACTACAGAAGTATTCATGAAATATGCACATTCCTGATTTCTGTACATAATATCTACTTTATAAGGCAATGCTACTATATCATCTGAAGAAAGTATATTACCAGCAGTATCCTTTATAGAGTAAGACGCAACGCTTGTGTTTGTTCTTACTCCCTCTGGTTGTCCTATACCTGTACCACTTATTATTACTCTATTCTCTTCTTTAACAAATGCTTTAGCATATAAGTTGGCAACAAATCCATATAATTGTACTGGTGTATCTGCAATTAAATCCCTTGACATTGCAGTATATCCATCTAATCTGTTTACGCTGTACTGTAAATTCCCAAATGTTGGTTCAGTCTCAGTTATAGGGTTATTTTCACCATCCCAACTTGTTACAACTCCTGTAGCGCCTACTGGCCAATTACCATTTCTATAAGTTACAGGAACTACAGTACACATGCTTCTTAAAGAATATGTATCCTGAAGAACCCTATCAATTATATCTTGATGAAACTCGATAGGTAATAGGGTTAAGCCTCCATCTGTAACACCTCCGCTTAAAGCTGCCTTAGTTTTTATATCATTATCCATAGTAGCTTTTAAGAATCTTAAAGCTTTTTCTTCTTTTCCCATTTTTTCAATAGGCTTTTCTTGAAACTTAATTTTCCTTACCGCTTCGGTTAGTCCTAACTCCTTTAACTGTGCTTCAACCTGATCCTGTATCATTTTTTTTCTTGCTTCTTTATTCATATTATCTCCTCCAATTATTGATTTATTTTTTCAATTATCTTTTGTACTTCTGCTACAGTAGCCTTTGCTATTTCTGCAATATCTACTTCTGTTGGATCATTTAACCCCTTCTTTTTAGGATCCTTTTCTGTATCTTCTTCTGTATCTTCTTCTGTATCTTCTTCTGGTTTTTCTTTGGATTCTTCTTCTGTATCTTCTTCAGGTTCTTCTTCGGATTCTTCTTCTGTATCTTCTTCTGTATCTTCTTGTTTTTCTGGTTTAGATTCCTTCTTTAATCCATCAATGAAAGCTTTCATATTATCCATACATTCTTTCATGCTCTTTGCACATTCAGACATTTCCTCATGGAATCCTTTTAATTTTTCATGGTTTGTTGCTGATATTTCGACTTCACCCTTTTGTACTGGATTTTCTTCTAAGGATTTAACTTTATCATGTATAGTTCGTTTTTTAGCTTGTAAACCTTTCCTTAAAGTTTTAACTTCTTTTTGCAGTGGTGTTATAGCTTCCTTTACTGCGTCAGTAAGTAAATTTTTAACCTGTTCACCTACTAAAGTCTTTGATTGTTCCGCTATTAAAGCATTGACTTCCTCTTTAGTCATATCAAATTCCTCCTTTTTCTCATTAAACTGGTCATAAAATGATTTTGATATTTTGCCTTCCTTATAGGCCATTTGTACACATTCTTGATTCGCTGGAACTGCAACCAACGATAATTCTAACAAGCTCCAAGATATATAATCATAGCCACCTTGATCATTTGGCTTATAATCCAATGGAATAAATCCTATTGAACTTGCATTCATAAACTTATTAGCATACAAATACCACCAATCTAAAGCATTTTGAGTTTCTGCAAATTGTATTTTGAATATCAATTGACTTCCTTGTACTCTAACTTCTAATGCTTTACCTATACAAGTTGGTTTTTCTTCATAACCATACGAATGATTTGCTAAAATTACAGGGTTATGCAAATAATCATCTAGCACTACACCAGACATATACATCTTGTCGCCTACTCTGTCATATGCTTCTGTACTACCTATCATTTCAATTATTCTGTTTTCTTGATCTAGTACTTTTATTTCAAAATTAATTCCCCTTTTTTTATTCAAACTCTCACATCCTTAAAAACTGCAAAATGAAAAGCCTTATTTCTAAGACTTTTATACTTACACTTGCTTTTTTTAAAAGCTTTTTTCTGTATTGTCACTGCCTTGGTCCGTAACCTTTGGTTCTACTGGCTCACTCCCCTGCTGCAGTTCTGGTGTTTCTTCTTTTTGTGTTGGTACTGTGCCTATAGGTACCAACACTCCATTCATGTACAATGTATCTCCACCATCTATAGGATTAAGTTCCACATCATCTATCATTTTATTTAATATAATTCTAGCTTCATTTGCAGTTAAAGCTATATTAGTTAACTCTTTTACGGAATTAACCATAAACTCTTTATTTTTTGGTACTGGGTCGGTAAACTTCAATTCTATATTCTCTTTAAACAAAATTACAAACTCATTGTTCATCTTATCCTGTATTCTTCTAAGTCTTGGTTTTATAGTATGCTTTTGGAATACATATTCAGCTGTTTCAGCGTTAGCCCTGCTTACATTTTCTGTTAAACCTAAAATGCTTTTATGTACGCCAAAGGTAGATAGTATTTCATCCCTATTCATTCCTCTAAGGTTATAAAAGTCCATATCCTTTTGCGACACTTGGACACTTGTATAAGTTGCTCCACCTTCTAATATTCCAACCTTTTTAGCATTATCTATTCCCTTATGGTTGTCATTCCATTGCTCCCTAAAGCGTTCAAAAGCCATATCATCCATTTGACCTGGTACTGTTATAATCCCTTGTGGTTCAGCATTATTGTAGAAAAATATTGAATTCCATTTTGAAGCATACTTATCACTGTCTAAAGCATTTCTTGCCCCTTGTGCTGGTCCTACTCCATCATAAGGATTAAATGGATCTGGACTTCTAAAGAACATCACTTCATCAACATCTAAAGGTATTTGTTCAGTTCCTGTTCTATAGTAATATCCTTTTATATAGTTGTCCTTGTCTGGAATAACCCACATATTCAAAGGATTAATTACCCATATTTCAGCCGGTCTTCCCATTTTATCTTT
>CAZKOJ010000029.1:0-31281 GCA_964554365.1 uncultured Clostridium sp.
TAAAATTATTTCCAGTGTCAACAAGTATTTATTTCTTTGATGCAACACTAGTACCCGCCAGGCCAACTTTTTTAGCTCAACGGGTATTTATTAATTTTTTTAATAGATACAATCCTAGTCCCACACTTGCCCCAGCACTGTCAATGATGACATCCTTAACCTGCGCTGACCTGCCGGGTACAAAAACTTGGTGCACTTCATCACTTATGGCATAAAGAATACAAATAAGTAATGCAAAAACTATACTCCTAACCCCAGTTACACCACTTCTTCTCAAGATGCTTATCACAAATACTCCAAGAAGTAAATAAACAAAGAAATGAGCATTTTTTCTTACCATGTGATCAAATTTTACAATATTAAATTTAGTATTAGGTTTAACTTTCTCGATGGCTTTTATATTGATATTTGTTATCTCTCCGCTCAATTTACCAGACTGCACTGCTGGCTGAGATGACAGCTTAAAAATGAGAACCATCCAAATAATGACAGCTATCCATGATATAATTTTATAATTACGCATTTCATATAGTTCCTTTACTTAATTCTAATCTTTTTAATAATCTCAAATCTAATCTATTTTTCTAGATTACTCGGTAGGTGACAGTCTCTACTTATTTTTAACTTACCATATCCATTAGAATACACTTCACCTTCATTTAAGTTAACTGTAAAATCTTTATTGCAACTATCCTGGATTATTAATCTATCCGCACAAACTTTAAACTCTCTTACCGTATGAACATCTCTATAATTAAGATATATCTTAATGCTATTGTTTGTATAACTCAGTACATGACATTTTGTTTCATCCTTCATTGAGAATAACGTTAGGCAAGTATTCTGTTCTTCGCCCTTAACAATAGGAACATTATGAACCTTAACACTTCTAAATTCATTCCTCCTATTAGGAATTGGAGTATACAAATAGGTTCCTGGATCTACAAATATATCCTTCTCATTTAAATTAAGTTCAAAGGAAAGTTTATCATTATTTGTATGACCTGCATTACCATTTTGTCCATTAGGTCCTGCCATAATTGAAAGATAAAACTTATCAGTCTTAAATATATATAGTCCAAAATTACTATAACTTATAAACTTTAGTCTACTGAGCTCAATATTGCTCATATTGTAATTTGAAAATATTATTTCAGTGTGTTTTGAAAAAATAAGATTAGGTATATTTACTTTTTCAATTTTAGGAATAGTGTTTTTTATGGTGATTTTATGATTTATTCCTTTAGAAATACTTTCAATAATACTTTTTTCAAGAGGATAAATTTTATTTATGTCTTCAAATTTTCTATCATAAAATAAAGCACTTACAGAAGAAATAAAAGCTCCATGTTTTAATCCATTTTCATCCCAATATATTTCTTTACCTAATAAGTTTTTATATCCTTTTAAATTAGAATATTTATTTACAGCTTCATCCGTTGTGATAAACTCACCAACAGGGGTAAATTTAAAAAATCTTCCACTGTCATTATCTCCGATTTGTGGAATATTTCCATTAGGCTTTGTGATATCATAGGTAAAATACGCTGACCTATAAAGTCTTTGTAAATACCAGTCTGGAAAAAAATTCTCCTGTTGCAAATTAAACCTTTGCTTTGATAATGGAGTTAACCTTTTTATTAGCTTATAATTGTATTCATTAAAAGCCTTAATTTTATCAGTTTTTAAAATTCCATATGTAATAGCAGTACCAAATATCATAAGCTCTCCGCTTAATCTATGATAGCTAGTAGACGATTCAAAATTACTACCATCTTCATAAAACTGTTTATCCATAGATTCTATTAATTCTTGAATAGCAAAAACAAGCCATGCGTCTGTTTCTTCAGTTCTATTAATATAACTAGCTACAAATAAAAGTCCAATTATATCTGACAAGTAATGATTTCCTGCCATATCTTCTGACCACTCTAAATTATTCACTATAAATTTTCCATGGTGATATATACTGTTTGAAAATATTCTTTGAAAATATTCATCTAAAATATTATTTTCATCAATCTGTTTGAAAATATCATAAGCTAATAGCATGTTAGCTACTCTTATAGCTACATCCATAGTACATGTCCAATTGCAACCCATTCTTGTAGGATTAGTCATTATAAAATCCAATACTTGGTTTTTAAACTCCCTTATTAGATCATCTCTACATTCAGGCAATTCTAAAGAAAATACAGCCATCTGCACAAGATGCTGCATTCTTGAAAGCTCCCAAGGTACTTTTATATCCATACCTTCTATAGTGCCTATAGGCTGCTTTTTGTACCAATTCTTCTGATTAAATCTATATCCACTTTTAAAATCCATTTGCCAATCTATAGGCTTATAGCTTTTATCTATCTGCTTCCATATATGTTTAGAATAGCTTAAATAGGGTTTTAGCAAAATATTTTCAAGCCACTTTCCTTCTTCATCAAAAACTTTTATATTAAGTGACATTGAATACTTTTTACCTTCAACGCCTAATACTTTCACACTGTAATCTGCCTTTACCCATCCACTTCCCAGTAAATCAAATTCATGATTTAAATATTTCTCGCATAGGTAGGTTATATCTTCAACTCCTAAATTTGAAACATTTATATCTTTTATATCTATATAACTATGATTCAAATGATATTTGTCATCTATATAACGACTTTCATTATTAAAATCATAGTTTGATAGTTTTTTATCTTTTATTTTAATATGTATCTTTTTGATTACTTTTTTTATAAGCTTATGAGGTGAGGTATTAAAAATTTTATATATGTAGTTCTTTATATTCATTGCAAACACCTTTATATAAATATTTATATTTTTACATTAAACGTTTTTTATAATCAGATATATCTATTATTTATTGCTTTATAAAATATTCTTTTACTTACTATGCTTCCCAAAAAATATCCTAAAACAGTTCCATATGCAGCTCCCTTTGCTCCAAACTTTAATATAAACACATAATTAAATATCAAATTAAAACAAGCTGTAATTAGAGAAACATAAAAATTGTATTTAATTTGACCAATCCCTAATAAAATTATACCCCTAGTTGCAGTTATACTCCAAAAGAAAAATCCAACTAGCATTATCCTAAAATAACTTATTGAACTTACATATTTACTTCCAAAAATCACTGGAATGAAAATGGGGATTACAAAAAAGCTGATAACAATAACACTAAACATTAAACTTATCATTTTTTTATAATATCCATTATAGATTTCAATCACTTTATTCTTTGATTTACAATTTTCAGAAACATATGGAACAATAATCTGATTAAAAGTTGATGGAACTATCATTAATCCACCAATAATTAGTTGAGCTATTCCAAAAAATCCTATTCTAGAATTATCGTTTATTAAATAATTCATAAATAGAACATCAACAGAAGCTAATATTTGACCTATAGAATTTGTAGCAAATGCATATTTGCCAATATTAAAAATATCCTTAATATGTTTTTTAGTAATTTTAATCCTTGAAAATCCATTTAACTCATTTTTAAATAAAATTATAAAAATAAGAAAACTTATAATTCCCGTTATTATATAAGCAAATATAAATCCATTTAAAGAAAATAACATGGAAAATAACATAATAAATAAAACGGATATAACTTTAGTAATAATTTGAATTCTAGACATATCTTTTATTTTTTTTTGTGATTGTAAATAAACTATTCCTAAATCATTAAAAACGCTGAACGGAATAATAACCGAATAATATCTTAATGACATATTAATTATATTGTCTGCTGAATAAATATTTGTAACTGAACATATTATACAAACAATCAATACTACCAAAGAAGTAATAAAATTAAATTTTATACCATTTATAAAAATTATCTTTTTTTTGTTGTTATCTATATCTTCAGAACATAACTTTAATATTGCTGTATTTACACCTAATCCTGCAATAATTGTAGCAATGCTAATAAATGATTGTATTATCCTTATTCTACCTATATCATCTACGGATAAAATTCTAGCTAGAAATATTTGAATACCCAATCCAACTATTTGTAATATAAGATTAGCTGATAATAAGTGAAAAAATCCTATTTTAGAAATCCTATTTAACGTACTTTTAATCTTTTTCTTTATACTTAATTGCATTATGTATTTCCCCTCAAATTATAGGTTCAATCGTAAATTCCTTGATTTTTACTGCAGGAATTCCGACATATACACCACTTATACAAATATCCTTATTTACTACACTTCCAGCCCCAATCACACAATTATTAACAATTGAAACACCCGGTAATATAGTTACATTTGAACCAATAAAAACACTATTTCCAATTTTTATATCATCATTTATAACTACATGAACATCAAGCCCAGTTTTAGTTACCTTATAATAGTTACTAGATGCAATTATACAGCACTGCGGTCCAATTGCTACATCATCTCCAATAATAATGTTTGAATTATTACAATTAATATATCCTCCTGGAGCAATGTGAGAATTTTTACCAATACGTATTTTCCCATTTTCATTCATTATAAAATTATTATAATATATACTTACATAATCACCTAAGTATAAGCCCCTATAAAAAAATATTTTTACAGTTTTATCTATATAAGAATTTTTTCCAATTGCACTACATCTTCCTTTGTTTAAGTAATATCTAAATTTATTATGAATCTTACTTAGCACTTTCACTTTTTACCTTTCTTTAAAAATATATTATTTCATTTTAATAAATCTAATAATAATTATCAATCTTCGAAAAATTAACCAAATTTGTTGCGGCATATTTAGCATTTTTATTTAATCCAAAATAATAACAAAACCAATTACCAACTAGATACCCATTTTCATAAATAACATTGCTTTTATATTCATTATTTCTAATAATAGGAATTCTTATTAATGACGGTCTACTATTTGGTTTAATATATACTTTTTCATTATATTTACTAGCAAACTCATAATAATGTTTTAATCTTAGCTTAATATTATCTTCTAGTTTATTAAGTTGTATATTTGCAATTCTAGCTAAAATATTAGGATATTTTTTTATATAAATACTGTTATTTTCTAACTGCTGTGCTTGCAAATCATAAATTTTATTATTATTTGCTTCAGAATGATGTAATGAACTAATAAAATAATCTTTATGCCTTTTTAGAAATACTGGCAAAATATATTTATTTTTAACCTTTTTCAAATATTGATAATAATAAGCTTTTAGAATACCCTGTAAATCTTCATCAGAAGGATAACTTAGTAAATCATAACTATTTTTAAATTCATACTGTTCATTATTAATTATCAATATTCCTCCAGTATATGTATTTATGGATTTTGAAGCTTGCATACTAAATATACAAAAATCCTCCTCACTTCCAATGGACTTGTTCTTGTAAAATGTTCCAAGTGACTGAGCAGCATCTGACATTGTTAATATATTCTTAGTCTTACATATTTCCAATAGTTGCTCATAATCACGCGACACAATTCCAAATAAATGTTGAATTATTACTATCAATACATTTTCACTATCTTTATTTAAAATATCTTTTAAGCTATCACTATTAACTCCATATGTATCTAATTCTATATCTACAAAAATTGGTTTTAATCCAGCTGCCGTTATTGCATTAACCACTACAGAACATGTAAATGCCGGTACTACTACATACTCCTTATCAGGATAAATATTCTTTAAGTGGCGTAGTAAAAAACATATTCCTCCATGTGCACTGTAAAATGTAAAAATTTTTTTCATGTCTATCCCTATATAATTACTCATACTACTTTTGAAAATATTAATATCCTCTTCCTTAAAGATGCCACTATCAGTTAACGTACTCTTATTATTTATATAGTCATATGCAACTTGCGCTTCTTTTTGTCCTATAAAAATGTTATCAAAACTATGTTTCAATGTTTGTTGTAACTGCTCATCATTTTTAAAAAAATAATTTACTGTTTTTGAATTACATAATGCCATATTTCTTCTCCACCTTAATTTTCTATAATGTTTTTTATACTTCCAACAATTTTTCAGAATTATTTTCTAATATAACCTCATTAGCTTTTTCTTTATATAGATTATAATTCTCTTATTAAATATAGTACATTAGATGGAATAATACATTAGGTGAAATATTCCATTCATTAAATTTTGTTATCACATAAATTTTTTTCATGTTTTGCTCCTTATATAAAATAAAAAAACACTACTAATTATTTTTTATTACTGCAACGGTATGTGATTTGTAAACATTTATTTTGTTAAAAATACATTTGACAAATCTATTGCCCCTATTAAATTCTTCTTTTTTCTTACGAAGCTTTTTATTTAAAAAATATTTTACATATTGAAAACATAATCGTTTGCTACACATATAAAACAAGGTTTTAAATAAATATTAGGATACCACTCAACTTTACAATTCATAAAATAACTTTTTAATTCTTCTTTTGAGATACTTTTAAAATAAACTTCACCATCATCTTCAGTTTTATAATTTTTTAGTGAACTATCTATCCAAATGATAATACCATTTGGTTTTAACAATCTCTTCATTTCAGTACATATATTTTTTTGACCTTTGAATCTAAAATTGAAGATAATGCCACGCATTGAAATATTACATCAAAAGAAGTGTTTTTTAAATCCATTTCTTGTGCATCACCACAAATAAAATTCATCTTACTTTAAGATAATTTTTTTGCTTCACAAATAAAATGTTCCATTAAATCTATTCCATATAAATTTTCAGGGTTAAATCCCATATCTATAAAATTTCTTAATCTCTGACCCCATGCTGCACCTATTTCTAAAACTTTTAAATTTTTTATTTCTTCTTTATTGTAGTTATCATTAATTATATTTATAAAATAATTCTCAACTTCATTTTTAAAATAGTGAACATCCTGTCTTAAAATATTGAAATTTTTCTCGTTATATAAGTTATCTGATTCTATAAACTTTTTATATTTATTTTTCAATTTGTTAATATCCGTTTCATCCATATAATCACCCCTAAACACCTTTTATCTCTTTCTAATATTTTTAATTTTACACATAATACTATTAAACTCTATAAATTTAAATTTAAATAATACAACCATATAAGCTCCAATTAACCCAATATTACATAAAACTTCGGAATAAATATTATAAATAAAAGAGGAATATGTTAAATAAATTAAATAAAATAATAAAGTCAATACTTGTACACCAATTGTAAACCTTAAATCTAAATTAATCTTATACTCTTTTTGAGAAGAACATATTAATATAACATTTAATATTAAATAAGAAACAACTGTAGATATCGCGGCTCCCATCATGCCCATTCTAGGCACAAGGATAAAATTTAGTCCTATATTTATACCTGCACTTAAAATCATATATATTCCTTCTAAATAAGTTTTATTTTTAATCTGCAAACCCAATGCATAATAGAAAACTTTTCCATACAAAAAATATGAATATACAACCATAGGAACAATGCTATATGCAGATAAAAAATTCTTATTAGCAAATAAGTAAATTCCCGTCTTAGTGAAAATGGAAATACCAATCATCATAAAACAGCCTATTACATTATAATTTCTCATAAGTAATTTTAAACTTTCTTTCGCATTATCATTTTTATATGTTTCAAGAGCATATGGAGTAAATGAACCCATAAAAGGAATTATAAATATAGGGTTTATTAGCATTCCAAATTGATATCCTAAATTATATATACCTACAGTTTCAAAACCCTTATAATTACTTAAGAAATACCTATCTGATAGCTGTAATATCCATCCTGACACATTAACTGGTAACAATCCTCCACTAAAAATCAACATATTTTTGAGCATAATTAACGAAATTTCTGTTTTGTAATTTTTGTGTTCTATAATGAATAAATATAAATAAATTATAGAATTAGCAATCAATTGACCATATAATATTCCAATTATACCCATATTCTTGTAAACTACTAAAAAAATAATGGTAATAAATTGAATGCTAAGTTTAACTATATTGATTGTTGATACCTTTAAAGCCTTATATTCTAAATTATATTTACTTGTATATATACAGCTTATCTGAGAAATAATAGATGTTATTATTATTATCCATAATATCTTATGCCCATTATCAAAGTTAAAAATTAACTGTGAAATAGGTTTTCCTATAATTATTAATAAAATCACTACAAAACAACTCATTAGGTATGCAAAATTTAAAGCAGTATTTATCATCTTATTTTCTTCATCAATATTACCTGCACACTCTTTATAAAATCTATAAAACCCTGAATAAATAGATATAATCAAAAATGTACTTATAAATCCTGTAAATGCTGTAATAGTAGCATACTTTCCATAATCTCCAGCGCCTAATTTATTTGTATATATTGGTAATAATAAAAAGTTTAAAACTTGACTTGCTACTTGTCCAATGGCGTAAATAACACTTGTTTTTAGTAATTTACCATGACTCTTATTCATTATAATTGTTTCCTTTTACTTATTATTTCTCTTATTTCAAATAAATCTATGTTAATTTTTCGCAATACGTTTATATATTTTCAACAATTTTTCAGCATTATTTTCTAATATAACCTCATTAGCTTTTTCTTTATATAACTTATAATTTTCTATTAAGTCTGTTGTCTTATTAACTAGATCATTTATATCCCTTGTTTTAAATAGTACTACCCCATTAGGTCTTGGACACGCATCACTAGTAATACATGGTATTTTACAATCTAAAGCTTCCATTACAGAAACAGAATTTCCATCAGTATTGGTAGGTCTCATAAATAATTGAGTTTTGCTTAATATCGGATAAAATTCTTTATTTTTTGATTCAAAAATTAATATATCATTTTGCAAATTTAATTTTATTATTTTTTTCTTCAAATCTTCATAATAGTTTTTTTCTTTTTGATTTTGACTCTCCACACCTAAGAGAGCTACTAATAATCTTGCCTTTATATTTTTTTTATGTAGATCGTTTAACAACTCTATTAGCATATCAATACCATATAAGTCTTCATTATTATAAAATCTAATCCACCCATTAGTAGAAATTAAAAATTCCGATTTCTTGATAAACTCCCAAACATATTCAGGTATGCTTTTTTCATCTTCCTCAGCTTTAATAGGCTTAATATACTCTGGAACCACTTCTATTTTATTATGGTTTATTCCAAATTCAACCAAGTCCTTTTTTATCTTAGAATTTGAACAAGTTATAAAGTCTATTTTTTTTAAACTGAAGTTTAATAACTTTTTACCTATTAAATTTGATGTTTTTATCTGATCATGTACACTTTCACCATGTATAGATAGAATTATATTTTTGTTGAAAATTTTATAAAATCCTAACAAAATCCTTATTCTCTTATCTATAGAATGGAAATGTAACACATCTCCTTTTAAAAAAGGTATTTTGAAAATAAATTTTTTATAACCATTAACAGGTATTATGTTTTTCGATATATCCTTAAATTCCTTAGATTCATTGTACAAAACAATATTAATATTTTTACTTTCTAAATATTGTTTCATTCTTTTAACATGAACTGAAATACCACCATATGGTGGTGGATATGGTCCAATAATTATTACATTCATATGTTCTCCTTCTTACTCTAATATTTTTATAATATTTTCATTAGTTTCTTTTATCAACTTTTGTCCACTGTAATATCCCCAGTATCTATTACATTGAGAATAAAACTTATTATCTAAATCTTTTTTTCCTATAACTCTAGTTTCTTGCAAAATAACAACTGAGTTATCTGGAATATGCCTTATGATTAATTAGTTTTCCAGTAATTTTATGAAAGTCACATTTTATATTATTTAAATATTATTGTATATTTTGAATTAAAAATCTATGTTTTCCACCTTTAGTTCTTTCAATTTTATCAACATAGTTAACCTTTAAAATTACATCTTCACCAAGTTTTTTACATAACTCTTTAACTATGGTATTTTCATCTGATATATTATAGTTACCTTTTTTTACAATGTTTACAAAACAAATTCCCTTTGTCTCTTGATAAAACTGAAAATTTTTTACATTGTCAAAGATATCAGAATGCATATTCATTGCAGTTATAGATATCTTATTTCCTTTTGATGTAACTATCATTTCTTGGAGCCATCTGCCTTCTACTGATTCTAATAATTTATAGTTTCTGCCACATTCACAATTTTGTTCCTTAGCATAGATAGCATAATCTGCTGTTTTATATCTTATAAATGGCATAACATAATTATTAAAACTAGTACCAGCAAGTTCACCTATTACACCACTACTATTTATTACATTGTCATTTTCATCTATTAGCTCTGCATAACCATATTCACTAAATATATGATATTGATTTGATTTCTCACATTCACCTGCTAGTATACATTGTTCACTATGTCCATACCAGCTAAACATTCTAGTGTTTAAAGCATTTTCTATAAACTCTCTTTGCCCTTCATATATGTTTTCTGAACTTGCTAGCACACCTTTTAAATTATAATTTAATCCATACCCTGTTCTTTTAATAAACTCACAAATTATAATTATAGCCGACGGATATGTATGTATATATGGAATTTTAACTTCATTCAACTTATCTATGATTTTCTTTATGTTATCATCAGTTAAATGATATGTATCAACTATTAATGATTTTTGAGAGTTATCCCATATCCACAACTTTTCTTTAGGTAAAACTTGATTTCTTAAAATTATTCTTTTAGATTTACTATAATCAAATCCTATCCTATCCCATTGTGACATCATAAAAGCCCATTCTCTACTCCTAGAAAAATTTTTTTGAACAAAAAATTTCATTTGTTTCCCTGTAGTTCCACCTGTTGATTCATATATGAAATCCTTACTAATGAAATTTTTTGCTTTTAATTTTTCTACATTTTCCATAACCAAATCTTTTGTTAAAAAAGGAATTTTATTCATATCATTTAAACATTTAAAATTATTAACATTAAATCCACATTGATCAAACAACTCATGATAGTAAGGTACATTATTATATGAATGTACTAATAATTTTTTCAATTGTTCTATTTGATACTGATCATGCTGTTCTTTACTCCAACATTGAGATTTTTTTAAAAAATTATAAGTGTTTTTAAATTCTTCACCTAATCTTTTTTCATAAGGAATAATACCAAATAAGTTTCTTATAGGTTGTTGGATAAAATAAGGGGATTTTTTTATTAATTCTTTTAACATTATTTTATCAACTCCTTATCAATCAAAAAACTAATTTTTGTTGCTTGTTCAATCTGCCAAATAGGTATACTATAATTTTCTTCGCTCTTTATATCCTTAGCAAATTCTATCAACTCTTCATACTGCCCTTTGTCTGAAATTTTGTTTTCTATATTAGCTACTTTAACTCCATATCCAGTAATTTTTTTATAATCATCTATATTTATAATCTTTCCATCACAGTAAATTTGGCAAAACTCTTTTGAATACTCATTATTTCCAAGTGAAGTATATGTTAATGTACATAATGAACCATCATCGTATCTTAAAGTGGCTACTACATTATCCCTCTGAGAAATGTTCTTACCTTTTGGAGCAATACTATCTACAGATACACTCATTATCTTTGCGTCTGTAAAATAATTGAACAAATCAAAGATATGACATCCTTCTCCTATGACTCTTCCACCACCTTCTTCCGTATGAACCCAATGATCAAGTGGAATGTATCCAGCATTCATTTGGTAGTTTATAATCATAGGATTTATTCTATCCTTAATATGTTTTTTTGCTTCTACAGCATATTTAGAGAATCGTCTATTAAAGCCAACCATATAAGGAGCCTTTGTTTCATCCACAGTTTTTAACACAATATCAAGGTCTTCTTCATTTAATGCTGCTGGTTTTTCCACAAACACTGCTTTCCCTTTTTTCATAGCTTCTATAGACATCTGTGCATGTAAATTATGTCTTGTACATAATATTATCATGTCCACATTCGAATCGTTTAATATTTCATTGTAATCTGTTGTTGCATAGTTTGCACCATACTGTTCTGCTATTGATTTTGCATTTGTTCCTGTTCTGCTCATAACAGCATATATGTTATATGTATCACTTAATCTTTTTAAATTTGGAAGATGCATTCCCTTAGCAAACCCGCCTGCGCCTACTATAGCAACATTAATTTTGCCATCTTTTTTAGCAGATTGACCTTTTATATTTACAGTTCTTTTTATTTCTTCTTGTTCCTGATTATATTTAAGAAGAATTATAAGTGGCTTATTTTCAGGATCTTTTAATTCTTCATAAGCTTTATTTGCATCATCAATATTATAAACTTTCTCTATAATAAGTTTAAGATTGATTTTATTCTCACTTACAAGCTTTAGATATTCCTCCATGTTTCTGTTTTCTGTCCATCTAACGTAAGCATAGGGATAATCTATACCCTTTTCTTCATAATTTGAATCATATCTTCCTGGTCCGTAGGAAGTAGCCATTATAAAATCAAGTTCTTTTTGATACATATCATTTCTATTGTATTGATTACCAACTACTCCGACAAGAACAACTTTTCCTTTTCTCTTACATATATTAAATGCTTCTGAAAGTATTTCATTAGAATTAGCAGCAGCGGTTATTATAGCTACATCTACACCATAGCCCTCAGTTATTTTTTCTACTTCCTTGATTACATTGACTTTTGTAGAATTCAAAATATAGTCGCAACCTGTTTCTTTTGCCACATTTAGTCTTCTGTCATCAATATCAATACCAATAACTCTACATCCGGAAGCTTTAAGCATTTGAACTGACAACTGTCCTAATATACCCATGCCTATTACAGCAACTATTTCTCCAAGCCTTACATCTGCACGTCTAACCCCCTGCATAGCTATGCCTCCAAGCGTTACTGTTGATGCCAAGTCTAAAGTTAAGCCTTCTGGTACTCTCATAACAAGATTTCTTGGTACATCTATATATTCTGCATGATTCGCTATCCCTGCTCCAGCACAAGCAACTCTGTCCCCTAACTTTAAATCCATAATGTTTTTACCTAATCCAATTACTACACCTGCTGCACTATATCCTGTAGGCTTACCTGTTTCCATATCTTTAACTTTTCCAAGTACAGAACTAATACCCTGCGTTTTTAACATATTCAAAGCTTTTTTTACCTTTTCAGGCTGTTCCATTGCTTTTTTTATTATGGATTTTCCTGATTCATTAACTCCTGTCATTTCTGTTCCTGCGCTTATACAGGAGTATATTACTTTCACTAAAACACTATTATCAGAAATTATTGGTGCTGGTATATCTGAAACTATTGCTTGTCCTCGTCTTACTAGTACTTGTTTCATATTATTAACCCCTTACTAAGCTAATTATTTTTACTCCTTATTTCATTTACTAATATTTTTATTTTTATTATTTACTTCCATAATAAGTATTAAACTAGATCTTATGATTATTTATACAATAACTTACTTTATTTAAATTTAAACTTTTTTATCATTTAACAAAAAATATACCGACATTTAATATATATATTAAATATATTAATAACATGAAGTTTTTTATTTCTCTATTTTTCATTGAATAGTACTGAATTATATATAGGAATAATATAATTTGCGACCATATCCAATTTATATATAATCTAGATATGATCATTGTAAAACCATATGTTGTTATAATTCCCATCCCCATAGAAATACAAATACTTAATATAAAAAAATATTTTACTTTTTCCTTTTTAATTAATATTGGTATCATAAATACTGTTGGCAATACTAACATAGCTATAAACAATGGAGATATTATATTGAAAAAATCTAATATAGTATAATATGTCATTTGCTTTATTGGTGCTCTTCCACCAGTGAAAATGTTATAAAAACTATAAAACACTAATTTTGATGGTGTACTTACTCTATCTGCTAGCCATTGTGATCCTGACAAATCACCGCTTTGTATCAAACTCATCCCCATAAACCCCCAGCCAAGAACTTCTGATATTTTTCCAAATGCATATATAAAAAGTACTGAACAAATTAAAAAAATAACAATTTGTTTTATCTTAATGTTACCCAATAATTTATAAAATGCAATTGAAATTCCTATAATAATACCAATATAAAACCTTATATATGTAATCAATATTATTAACAGGATAATTGTTACCAATGATGATTTTTTTGTTTTTAACATACTATATTTATTTTTTATTACTTTATATGAAACAAGCAGCACTAAAAAATATATAATATTATCTCTCATAAGCTGGGTATTTACAAGTAGATATCCTGGAAAAAAACTCATTAAAATAACAGCAACTCTAGCATATTTAAATTTTAAAAACTCTATTGATATATTGTATAAAATATAAGTTGATAATATAGAAAATTGAAATTTAAATATTATTAAACTGTTTAAATCATCTCCAATTAAAATTTCCACAAAAGAATTCCATATATTAAAAAAATGATAATATCCATAACCATTTCCTTTACTCAAGTTTCCTGTTAACCATAATATAAATCCACCATTATTCCATATATTTAATAGTTCTTTTGATTCATAGTAATATTGCCATGTATCAGAATAAAAAAAATCTCCGACATCACCATGAAGTAGTCCATCACTAAATCCTAATTTAACCGCTTGATAATAATTAAAAAATATAAGAAATATATTAACAGCAATTATTAAAAAAACTATATAATAAAATTTTTTATCTTTTATATTAAACCTATGGTAGATAATAAAATTTAAAATATAACAACATATTATTAAAATAATATATTGTAAAATTGGTATTCTAATAACTATAGCTAAAGTTAACATTATAAAATATACTATATACAATTGTGAGTTATAAAGCTTATTGTTGATTTTCACCATAATCACTGCCCCTTGTTTTTGATATTTTTACTATTGTTTTATTAGTAAAATCAACTATTTTATCTGATTGTATTTTTCTTGAAAACTTTGTTCTATGTGAAAAATCATATTTACTATTTATAATTTTAAATAATTTTTCTAGAATATCGTTCTCATTATGCTTCGCACATTCTCCATATTTCCCATCTATAAGTTCAATAAGGGGTTTATCTTCTGAAACAGCAATTATAGGTGTACAACTTCCAATATACTCAAATGTTTTTCCTGGTATTGCATAATCGCTTCCGTGTTTATGAGTTAAAATAACCGATATATCAGCCTTTTTTAAATAGTTTATTGCTTCTTTATGTTCTATAGTTCCAGTAATGCTTATCTTTACTCTGCTTTTCTTTAAACTGTTTTCTAATTGCGCAATATCTTCTATTGCTTCTCCATCTAAAAAGCCAACTATATTAAACATAATATCAATAGATAAAGCTTCACTTATTTTAATTAATGCTTTAATAAAATCTTTTACATTCCTACCTGAATAAATTGAACCAATGTGTGCTATATTTAATTGTTTTTTTTGTGCTAAATCACATTTTTCACACTCTAGCTTCTGAAAATCTTCATCATTATAACCATTTTTTATTATAATAATATCATTTTTTGAATATAATTTATGATAGTAATCATAAATTCCTTGTGTTAAAGTTATTATTCCATCTGCATTATTTATTAAAATCTGTTCGGCTTTTTTTCTTGCAAACTTTGGATTACAGTTTCCAATATTGCAATTTAAAATATCCCTCACCTCCACAACGAGTGGTATGTGGGGAAAATTTTTCTTTATATACTTAGCTATATACAAAGTGTAGAAATCTGGAACTGTTGCAAATATTACATCCACTTTATTCTTTTTCATATAATCTAATAATAATTTATATAAATTTCTATTTCTAAAATTAAATAATAATTCACTATGAGTTATATTTCTCCACAAGCTCATTATAAATTTATTTTTTCTTAAAATCTTTTCTTTATGGCTAACCTTATTTTCCTTAACTGAAGTCCAACCTTTATTATAGGCACTTCTTATTGTATCAAATTTGTAATTTTCTTTACAAATTTTACTTTTTTCATCTCCATATTTTTTATCATTTACAACTACAATATTATAACTTTTATTCAAATATGGCATTAATCCTGTGTATCTTACTGATGCAACCACAGATTTTCCTTCTATAAAATCTGTTAAATATAAAATATTTTTCATATCACTTATAACTCCTATATAAATTTAAGTATAAAAAAATTATTAACAATCTTTTTTTCTAATCTTACATATAATCATTCTTCTTAAGTACTTTACATAAGAAAATGTAATGATACATAAATATAAAAATAAATTTATCTTCTTTTGACACTTATAATTTTCACTATATAATACCTTGAAATTATTTAATTCCCATTTTTCTAGTTCTTTCAAATTAGATGAAAGACCTGAAACTCCATACTCATTTTTATATAAATTTACTAAAGAACTTTTAATTTTACCACCTTTATATTTTCTTAAAATTTGTATAAATAACAAAGAATCTTCAGCATATTTTTGGTTTTCATTAAAACCTTCAAGTTCATTTAATACTTCCTTTTTTATAATTACTGTTGGTGTTGAAAAATAATTTCTAAATAATCTCTTGTAAAAATTCACTTCTTCATATTCACCAGTATTTTCACTTTTTCTGTTGATACTATTTTCAATAACAACATTATAATCGCAACCTAATATTGCTATATCTCCATTTTTTCCTAAAAATTCCATTTGAATATCTAATTTTTTTTCATGCCAACTGTCATCAGCATCAAGTAATGAGATATATTGGCCTTTGGCTTTTTTTATCCCTTCGTTTCTTGCTTTAGATGGTCCTGAGTTTTTTTGATATATATTTGTAATTTTATACTCTTTATGTTTATTAATAAAATCATCAACTATTTTATTAGAACTGTCTATAGATCCATCGTTAATTAAAATAATTTCAAAATCTTTATACGTTTGGCTTATTACTGAATTTAACGCTCTTAATATAGTTTTTTCGCTATTATAATAAGGTATTATTACACTAATCTTATACATATAAAACTCCATTATAAAAATAATATTTAATATATTTATAAAAACCTTTCATAACTTAAGCTTGTCTATCTTGAAATATAATCCTAACTGTATTTTTCTCCACAAAATTTCTAGAATTAATATCAATATATTCGTATCTTTCAAAATATCAAGTTCATTTGCTCATATGATAGCAATATTACTTTTATTCAATTGCCTCCTGAATTTCTACTTTAGAAGCTCTGACATCTATAAATGAAAAATAATTAATAATCAAAATGTTCATTTTATTGTCCATTAATTTACCTCACATATTTATATTTATTAGTTCATTAACTAATCCTTATTAATTCATCATATAAACACTCATGTTCTTTAGCAACTCTTTTAAAATCAAAAGATTCATTTACTCTTAGAACTTCATTTTTATTCATTTCCTCATACAACTCTTTGTTATTAATAAGCTTTACTATACATTCAACAAATTCCTTTTCATCATTAGGACTACATAATAATCCATCTATTCCATCCCTAACGACATTTTTAATTCCTTGAATAGAAGATGCTACTATAGGCTTGCCACAAGCCATATATTCAGCAAGAACAAGTCCAAAGCCTTCCCATTTGGATGTTAGTACTCCAATATCAATTATATTGATATATTTTTCAGGATTTTTTGTCCATCCTGTAATAAGCACCTCTTTTTCCAATTTTAGTAATTTTATTTCATTTTCAACTTTTTCTCTAAGTTCTCCATCACCTATAATAATAAATTTACATTTATCATATTTGTCTGTTACCATTTTTGCAATTTTTATAAATGTACTTGGAGATTTTTGTTCAGTTAGTCTAGCGCACATTCCTATTAAAACTTCATTATCTTTAAATCCAAGCTGTCGTCTAAATTTATAGTCAATTTTAGTATTATATTTACTTATATCTATTCCATTGTTGATAATTATTAATTTTTCTTTATTGCATATATTTTCTTCAATTGCGCTTTTATATTCTGATTCTGATATCATAACTATTTTATTACAAAAATTACTTAAGCTTCTTTCAAATATTTCATAAAGTTTTCTTTTTAAATCACTTGTCTTAATATTAAATGCCCACCCGTGTGGGTTATATACACATACTATTTTATTGAATTTAGCAGCAAATCTTGCCAACGCTCCGGCTTTTGAACTATGAGCATGTATCAAATCCACTTTATTATTTCTTATGTATTTATTTATTTTTATAAATGATATTAAATCTTTTATTGGAGATATACTTCTTTCCATCTCTATATTAAATGTTTTATATCCTAATTTGCTAAGTTCTTCATGTATCTCCCCATGACAAATAATTGTACAATTATATTTTGACTTATCTATAAATTTTAAAAAAAGTTTAAGATATTCTAATGTACCACCTTTGCCACCTTGTATAATATGTAAAATTTCACTCTTCATTATTACCACCTTATTTTACTATTAACGGTATTTTTTAAATTCATGTTCTTTATATAATAAAGTTATAGTATTTTTAATAATTACTTTATAATTATATAATTGTTATATTTTCCAACACATAAATCCGTATTTTTCAGCTTCTCTTTTATTTATAACAGATTTACAATCAACACACACTGGCCCCTCATTCATAAGCTTTGCCATATGCTCATAGTCATCAAAGTCCATATCATTTTGCTTTGTTAGTATTAATACTGCATCAGCACACTTTAACGATTCCTCCTGGCTATTTACTTTAAAATCATAATTAGTTGGCACTACTGGATCAAATGCCCTAACTTTTGCTCCTCTTTCAATAAGAAGTTTGCATATATCTATAGGAGGACTTATTCTATCATCATTAGAATAATCTTTCATAGCTAGTCCTAAAATTGCTATCTTACAATCTTTAATATCTTTATGTTGCTTCCATAAAAGCTCTTGTACCTTATTTGCAATAAACTCTGGCATAACAGAGTTTTTCTCTCTTGCAAGTTTTAGAAGCGACATATCTACATCCATTTTTTCTGCTTTTGGAGCTATATAGTGATAGGCATTGGGGATACAATACCCTCCCACCCCTGGTCCTGGTGTTAGTAAATTTACTCTTTCGTGAGTATTGGCAAGTTTAACTACTTCAAATATGTCGATACCAAGTCCTTCTGCAAATCTTGCAAACTCCTGTGACATTGCAATGTTTACATCCCTTTGTACATTTTCGAATACTTTGGAAGTTTCCACTGCTTTTATACAAGATGCCTTAACTATTTCTGCTTTACATACAATAGCTAAGAACTCTGCTGCTCTATTCAAGCTTTTTTCATTTACAGCTCCAACTAGTGTTGGCATGTTGGCAAATTCATCAAAAGCATTTCCTTCTGCAATTCTCTCAGAAGCATAAGCTAGATGAAAACCTTCTCCCGCCTTCATTCTTGATTCTTTTTCCAGTATGGGCATTATAAAATCCTCTGTGGTTCCTGGTATCACAGTACTTCTAATTATAACTAAATCATCTTTTTTTAGATTTTTACCTATTATTTTACAAGCACTTTCTAAATAGTCCATTATGTACTCTTCATCTTTAATTGGAATGCCTACAGTCACAATTATATTATTACATTTTCTAACTGCTTTTGCTCCATCTGTAGTAGCCTTATATCTTCCATTTTTTAGTTGCATTTGTAAAATATCTTGGATAGTTATATCCATAAACTTTTCTGTATGATATGTTACTCCTTTGTTTGTGTTTTCAACTAGAATATCTTCCACATCCACACCTATAGTTTTACAGCCTCTAAAAGCAAAGCTTAAAGTAAGAGGCAGTCCTACAAATCCTTGTCCAAATATACATACCTTCTTGTTTAAATCACTTTCATCTATACTTTCATCTAATTCATCTATAATATTAAGACACTCTGCTTCATTTTTTAAAAGCTCCATGTTTTATTTCCCCTTTACCTATGTTTTTTTAAACATAAAATTGATTTATCCTAAGGTTTTCTCCTCCTAACAACGGACAAACCTGTCTACTGTTCGTTGCTCTCCTACCTGGCCCCATCATCTCCAAACAACACTCTCACTGTTTTAAGTATGAGTTTTATATCCACCAAAGTATTTCTTTCTTCTATGTATTTAATATCTAGCTGTATCCAAGTTTCAAAATCTATGTTGCTTCTCCCCATAGTCTGCCAATAGCAGGTCAGACCGGGCTTAGCTAGTAGTTTTGTTTTTTGATACTTTGTAAACTTTATTACTTCTCTAGGTAAATTAGGTCTTGGACCTACTAGTGACATTTCCCCTTTAATTACATTAAATAGCTGTGGTAATTCATCAATGCTTGTCCTTCTTATAAACTGCCCAACCTTTGTAACTCTAGGATCACACTTCATTTTAAACATAGGTCCGGACATTTCATTTTTATCTTTAAGCTTTTCTAGCTTACATTCCGCATCAACGCACATGGATCTAAACTTGTACATTTTGAACAATTTGCCCTTTTCTCCCACTCTTTCCTGAGAAAAAAAAACAGGTCCTGGTGAGTCTAACTTTATAGCTATTGCAGTTATAATCAGCACAGGACTCAAGAATATTATTCCACATAGAGAACCTACAGTATCTATAATTTTTTTTATAAAATAATAGCCAAAATCTACTCCATGTTTCTCAATAATTATATCTTTGGGATTAATCTCCCCAAATTCAATACTTTTATTTCTTTTCCTCTGTAATTCCTGCATATTATCTCCACCTTCCCCTTTTTTAATCCCCACCAACTATTATAGCACCAAAATTGGGACCCAATAACCTAACTTACATAAAAATGCCATAAATTGCATCTTAAATTTAAAAAATATCAAGAATAAGCGTAAAAAATTGACGATTGATAATGAACAGAGGGCAACGAAGGAGAATTTTCTTCCGTTCACACTACAGAAAACTTATCCTTAACTGTCAATTGTCCTCTGTTCACTCTCCACTATACATTACTACTTTCCCTTTTTCTTTATTTTCTCTCCGTCAGCACCATAATAATAATGATAATAATATCCGTAATACCCTTTTTCATTTATTTCCAGTTTATTTAGAACTACGCCTAGTATCTTAGCATCAACTTTTTCTAAAAGTTCCTTTGCCTTCATGGCAGCATTTCTTTCTGCTTGGGACGCTGCTACCACAAGTAAGCACCCGTCTGCATATCTTGAAAGAAGCTGAGCATCCGTAACTGCTATTACAGGTGGAGTATCTAAAATTATGTAATCATATCTTTCTTTTAAACCTTCCACGAATCTTTTCATTTTAGTAGAAGCTAATAATTCTGAAGGATTAGGTGGTCTTGTACCTGATGTGAGTAAGCTTAAATTAGGTACCTCTGTTTGTTGTACTGCTTCTTCAAACTTAGCTTTACCAGCTAATAAATCTGATAATCCTAAATTATTAGATGTAAGAAAAAGCTTATGAAGCTTAGGTTTTCTTTGATCACAATCTATTAAAATAGTTTTATTTCCATTTTCAGCCATAACTACTGCAAGATTAGATGAAGTTGTAGATTTGCCCTCGCTAGGCCCTGAGCTAGTTATAACTATAGCTTGTACTGTGCTATCAAAGGATGAAAATTGAATGTTAGTTCTAAGAGTCCTATAGGCTTCTGCAATAGGTGACTTTGGATTTTTTATTGTAACAATGTCTGGCTTCTCCATTATATTCACTCCAATTTTAAAATTTATGTTAAATATACTATTTATTCTAAAAAATTATTTATTTTCTCTTAAAAAATGAAAATATACTTCTCTTTTCATTTATCTTATCAGCAATCTTATCTATATTATTATTACTTAAAAGTTTCTCTGCATTTTCCTGTGTTCTTATGTCTATGCCCTTGTTTATACTATTAGCTATATCCAGCGCTGCTCTAATACTAGGGCATCGTCTACCTGTAGAATGTGCATCAGATGCTATAAAGTCACATATTCCATGAGAAATTAAAATTTCCGAAGTTTTCTGCACCTTTTTTCCAAATATCCCTGTAATACTTCCACTATTTATTTGAAAAAGACAATGTTCATCTATAAAACTATTTATTATAGAGTTTTTTTCCATAATGTAAGCATACCTTTCTGGATGAGCAATTATAGGAATTACACCCTTTATTCTTAACTCATAAATTAAGTCAAGGCTATCCTTAGGCATAGTTTCCATGGGAAGCTCTACTAGCATATATTTTGTATTATTTATTCCTTTTATAATGCTATTTTCATAGTGCTTCAAAGTATGCTTGTCTAAAAATATTTCTTGCCCAGGAAATATTTCTACATCTAATGATATTTCTCTAGCTTTTATATTAACTTCTTCTACATGCTTGCATATGTCTATATACTTATTTTCGTAGTATCCTGAATAAAAGTGAGAGGTAGCAGCCATTTTTTTTATACCATTTTTACTGGCAATTCTTAGCATTTCCATAGTGTCTTCTATTTTTTTAGCTCCATCATCTATACCAGGAAGTATATGACTATGTATATCTATCAAATTAAATCACCAACTTTTTCTTAATTCTCAACTCTTACTTATTCTCTAAGCTTGCATCCTTCGGTATTATGCCTATAACTGGTAAATCTAAGTATCTAGCTATATCATCTTCTGTTTTTATAGTACTATCCATGTATTCTAGCACAAAAGTAAGTCCTACTGATGCCATAAGTCCTATAAAAAATGCTATAGCTACATTTAATAGTTTATTGGGTTTTAATGGCTTTTCTGGGATCTTGGCTTTGTCCATAATTTGAATATCTCCCCCTGTTGGGAATACTCTTTTGGATTCATCTATAAAGCTTTCAGCCACCTTATTTACTATATTAACTGCTTCTTCTCGATTATTATTCATTGTTTTAATTTGAAGTATTTGAGTTCCCTGCTGTGGTGTAATAGTTACCGTTTTTTGAAGCACTTCTGGTTTTATTTTCCCATTTAGTTTTTCTGATGATTTTTCTGCTACAGAAGCAGACTTAGCAATTTCAGCGTAGGTTTTCACAAGATTTTGATACATCATAACATCGCTATACTGTGTATTAGCTTTTTCATTAGCCTGGGGTTTTCCAACTATTATAGTTGTTGTCGCTTCATAAGTAGGCTTTATTACAAAAAAACTCAAAACACCAGACACTATAGCACATCCTAATGTTATGACTAATATTAATTTAGTTCGTTTTCTTAATATGTAAAAAAAGTCCCTTAAATCCAAGGTTATTTCTTCTTGCATAAATAAACACCTTTCCTTTTGTTCTCTATTCTCTTTTCTTTGGCCTTTAGCCATTATTTTCCGATCATTTTGCTTACTATATTTACATCATTACCATTTATATTAGAAAATACAGCAGATTTTAATTCTGCTTTTTCATTTGGAGACAATTTACTATAAGCCCCTCTTACCCCTCCTGCTGCTGAATAAGGATCGGCACTTGGGTTTCCTTTCATGAAGTTTGTGGCTCCCATCATTTGGGATATTACAGATTTTTGACCCCCTGTACTTACAGAACCCATTGCAGAACTTAGTCCTCCGCTTATTCTGTTAAGTGCTGTGTCCATTTCTGATGTATCCTTATTATTTGATGATGAATTACTATTGCCTGATGCATTTTGTGATGAACTACTTCCCTTAGTGCCACCATTTTGAGATGAACTTCCTTCAGTATTCGCCTTCGTGCTAGCACTTCCACCAGCAGCATTGCTACTATTAGCATCCTTTGCTGCTCCAGCCATAGCTTTTAATTTGTCTTCTAATGATAGATTGATTTTATCTACAGTTATTAAGAGTTTGTTGTTTTTAATTTGAATCGCTTTTATTCCTATAGGAATTACATTTTTATCTATACGTATAATGTCATTTTGTATATCTGTACTCTTTTTCACATGGTTTTTAAGTGTATTCAAAACAAAACTTTTAGGTATAGATATTTTTCCTACTTTAAAATATAAAGGTTTATATTGAATTTTATTGTTTTCATAGGATACCCATCCTTCTGAACTCATAAGCACATTAAATCCTTTATAATTTACAGGCACATTAAATTTCAAATCATTATTTTCCATGTCTCCGTCTATAGCTTTAATTTGAATATCCCCAGAGGATTTACCTTTAAAATACATGCTTATAATTTGATTTAATTCTTCCTTGTTAAGCTCCAATGCTCCACCCTGTTTTTGTACTTCTCTAATTTTATCTACTAATGCAGCTGATACCTTGGTTTCAGAAACAGTATAGGAAGAATCCCAAAATAAAAGTGTAATAAATACACCTACCGCAGCAATTATAAAAATAATTATACTTAAAAACAGTTTAAAACCTTTTCCTTTTTTTACTTTACGTTTATCCATTTATATTCCCCTCTTTTACTATATTTACAATTGTATATTGTCTTTTATATTTTAACATTGTTTATAAAATCAGTAAATATATAAAGGAATGGCAAATTATAAACATATTTCTGAGTTTAGATTACTTATATTAGAGTACAGAGTATAAATATGTTTTTAATCACCATAAGTGATTAAATTGTTTTTCCTGTAAAATGGAAAAAACACATCATCTCTTCTCTGTACTCTATTATCTGTTATCTGTGTAAGTTCTTCGTTTTAAAGTCCGAATTTATTTGCTATCTCTAATAAATCAGATACACTTAAATTTTGTTGTGTTGCTTTAATAAGTAAATCATCTTTTTCAGATTTAGTGAGTTGATTTTTAAGTTGTTTTACCTGATCAGCATCTTTTTTATAATCATAATTTGAATTACTTAAATAATTATTTATAGATAAAATAACCTTTGATGCTATGTTTCTTTCATTTTCTGACTGTAAAGTAGGGAGTACAGCATTAAGTTTACTAACTATAGTCTTTAACTGCTGATTTGTGTTATCAACATATCCGCCACCACCGCCAGTTATTGGTACTTCTGGCTTTGGATCAACAGGTGTAGTTGTTCCTGATATTGCATTTTGTAAATTGCTAACTAGGTTTTCAGGCACTGCAGCCACTCCACCTAATGCTGTAATTACTGTATTTGCACTTGAATTATTTTTTATAAAACTTTGAATATCTGATGAAAGTGTTTTGTAAGTCAATACTACAGGTGAAGAAGTCTTTGATGCTAGAGCTGCTCCTGATAGTGCATCTGCAAACTCTTTTCCTGTAGGACCATCTGCTTGTACTACATATAAATTATCAAACTTAAGTGAACCTTGGAAGTATTTCATTACATTAAGATTTGTTTCAAATCTATCTTTTCCGCTAAGTCTTACAGCTGCTGTTGGTACTTGTGCAGCTGCATTATCACTTATAACACCCTGTCCACCTACTACATATGAATTTTTTATAGTATTTTTATTTTCATTTATATAATTTTTCACCACTTCAGGTAAAGCATCTTTTCCTGTCAAAAGTATAGGCATATTCTGTCCAGCAGCTATTGGTGCTATGGATAGTGCATCTGCAAAGCCATAACCAGAAGTTACTACTACTTTCTCTACAGCACCTAGCTCTTTAGCTACTATTACAGACGTTTCATATCTATCATTTCCGCCAAGCCTTTTTATATCACTTACAATTGATTTTAATTCATTTTCTCCACTTTGTGATACAGAGGCATATTTACCAATTATTAAAACGTGCTTTGCATTTAATCTTTTTATTTCTTCCTTTGTTTTAGCACTTAAGTTATTACTCTCTGTTAAAAGTATTGGTGCATTATATTTTTTAGCTAAGGGTGCAGCACAAAGGGCATCTGCGTATCCTTCTCCACTAGCAACAATTACATAATCTGAAGTTGTCCATCCGCTCTTTGAAATAGCTGCTGAAGTTTCATATCTATCTTGTCCCCATAATCTATTAGAGGCAGCTGAAGCTGATGATGAACATACAAGGGTGAGAGCTGTTGCTAAAAAAGCTCCAAATACTGCTGTAATGAATTTCTTATTTGTTTTTAACATAATTTCTCTCCTTTTCTCTTGGGTATATCCCATTATTATTTTAAAAAACTCAGGCTCTCACCTGAGTTTTTTAATTTTTATTTATTTGTAAGTCCCTTATATTTTAATTGTTAAATTATTTAACGTTTATTATATACGGAGCAGATTCCATTCCTTTAAAGTAAATCTTGTAACTACCTTTAAAATCTCCATATTTCTTTGAATTAAGACCTGATGTTCCAAGTAAATTGTTTATTATAGCATTTACAGTATTGTTATTGTTTGATGCATTGTAAATATCTACGTTATCTGCTGTTGTTATTTTCGCTACTGTATAAGTATCTATTTGTATGTTTGGAATTACTTTAGAGCCTACACTTGTTGATACTCCACCGATAATTCCTGCAAAATCCTTAGATTTTAATTTATCTTCAACAACTCCCTTAAGAATATTTCCATTATGATCTGTATACTTTTCATATATATAACCATGGCTAGGATTTTTTAAATAATCCAATAATGATTCATTACCTATTGTTATTGTATGATCTGCCAAAATTGCTTCTAATCGAATAATATTTGAATCTAAGTTTGGATTATTAACAAAAGTACTGTAGTTTGAACTTAATGTTTCTGATGGACTATTTATTGTAATATCCATTGATTTATTATACATTGTACCTATTTTTGCATTTGATTTAACACTGTCTGATAAGTTTAGTAATGCAACTATTTTATTAATCTTAGTTTCTATAGCATCGGATACATATCCGCCGCCACCGCCACCAGTAGTTGTTCCCTCTGCTGGTTTAGATGACATTGTTTCTTTTATTTTTTCTACTAATTTATTAGATAAGTTTGCTTCTCCACCTAATACTGCTACTGTACTACTCGCTAATAATTTTGATTTAACAAGTTTTTCAGTAGTAGCATTATACTCTCTACTTGTTATTATTAAAGGATTTTTATTTTTAGCTGCTACAGCAGATCCTGTTATTGCATCTGCAAATTCATTTCCATTTGGACCATCTCCTAGAGCCATATATACATTTTTAAAATCAAAATCAGAAGAGAATCCATTAATTACTGCTGCATTAGTTTCATATCTATCTGCTCCTGAAAATCTTTGAGCACCTGGAACTACACTCATTGTTGAATCACTTACTGATGCATATCCACCAATTACAAATGTTTTTGTTATATTAGTATTTGCTTTTATGTAATTAGCTGTTTCTTTTGAAAGTGTTTTACTTTCTGTTAAAAGTATTGGCACTCCTTCTATAGCTGCTACTGGTGCTGCTGACAATGCATCCGCATAACCTTCTCCTGAAGCTAAAAATACTTTGCTTTGAGCTCCAAGTTTTTCAGCAATCTTTACTGAAGTTTCATATCTATTTTGTCCCCATATTCTTTCTGTGTTTAAGTTCATTTCTGACTTGATTTTATTTTCTATTGCTGTAGATACTACACCTTGTCCACCTATAATATATACATGCTTAACTTTTAATCTTTTTAACTCTTCCAAAGTCTTTGAATCTAAAGAGTTTTTTGAAGTTAAAAGTATAGGTGCATTGTTTAACTTTGCTAGTGGTGTTGCACATAGTGCATCTGCAAATCCCTCTCCACTTGCTATTACAGCATAATCTGAGTTTGTCCATGCTGATTGTGATACTTTTACTGCTGTTTCGTATCTGTCCGCACCCCAAAGTCTTGTGCTTTCTGGTGTCGTTACTGCTGCTGCTTTTACATTTACCGATGCCACTGAACTCGTTATTAAAAGTGATGCAACTGTACACGCTGATAAAATTTTCTTACTGTTATTTTGCATATTTACCCCTCCATGTCTTATAATATTAAACTATTTATTTTGTAAAAAAAGTAAAAAAGTTTAATTATAAATTTATTTACATTATACTATATCAACTTGTTTTTTCCAAGTATTCTAAAATATATGGTTGATTATTTTAGAATTTTTTTCTGAATATTTGTGTCATTTTACAATTGTTTACTGTCTTAACTCCCTTAATTGATGGTATTACCATTATCTCTCCTCTATACTCTGCACCTGGGGTCTCCATCTAAGCTTTGCTGTACCTGTTTCACCATTTCTATTTTTAGAAACTATGCACTCTATGATTCCTTTACTTTCAGTATGCTTGTTATAGTATTCATCCCTATACAAAAACATAACGATATCTGCATCCTGTTCTATACTTCCAGACTCTCTTAAATCAGACAACATTGGCCTATGGTCTGACCTGCACTCTGGTGCTCTTGAAAGTTGAGAAAGTAGTATAAGAGTTATATCGAGTTCTTTTGCCATAAGCTTTAGCTTTCTTGTTATTTTTGATATATCTTGATTTCTATTTTCACACCTTTCTCCGCTATCTAAAAGTTGAAGATAGTCTATTACCACTATGTTAAGACCTACTTTCAGCTTTAGCCTTTTGCACTCCCTCTTTATTCCATTTAAAGTAAAAGTCTTTTCGTAAATTCTTATATTTGTATTGCATAAAACTGATGCTGTTTCAAAAATATGGCTCATTTCTTTATCCCTGAAGAAAGCTTTCTTTATATTTTCCATAGGAACCTTACTACATACAGAAACTAGCCTGTCCGTAATCTGCTTTCTTCCCATTTCCAAATTGAAAAAAGCAGTGGTTGAATTGCACTTTATAGCTGTATTGGCAATAATATTTAAAGCCATTGCAGTTTTACCCATGGAAGGTCTCCCTGCAATAATAATTAAATCCTGCTTTCCAAAACCACCAAGCATCTTATCTATTTTAGTATATCCACTATTTATTTCATTAATGTTGCCATCCTTTGCATATCTTTCTTCAATGGTATCCATAAACTCATTCATAGCTGCAGCTATATCTCCACTTTCATCATTATCTACACCCTTTATGCTCAAAAGCCCATTTTGAGCATAGTCCATTATGCCTTCCCATGAAACATCTTCATTCCGTATTTTCTCTCCTGCTGTATTAAAAATCTTTAAAAGCTTTCTCTTATTAGACTTTTCTTTTATTATTTCTCCATGTTTTCTAACCCCTATACAGCTAACATTAGAACCTACTATTTGGCTTACATAGGTCATTCCTCCTATTTCCTTTAGTTTATCCCCTAAACTATCTGCAAGATTCACTACATCCACAGGAAGGTTATTATTTTCATACAATTCCTTTATTTTTTTATATATTATTTTGTTCTTAGTGTTATAAAAATCTTCAGGCTCTAAAAAATCTATGACATCACATATATAGTCATTTTTAACTAAAATTGAACCTAAAAGCTCTACTTCTGCCTGCAAATTAGAAATTTTGCTGAAATTCATAGCTATCCACCCCTTTTTTAATTTAGTAATGGTGAAATTAATTACCCTATACTAGCTGCAGCTCTGTTTTATTTTTTGCTGCATAACAAATAGATCTTATAACTATACTATACTGTGATTCCTGAAGATAGCTTTTCAATTTTTTTAACTGTTCTAAACTAGGCTCTCCTATTTTTTTGCAGAACTCATACACCACTTTAGATAATTCTTTTGGGTCTACCTCTTTATTTATTGCTTTTTCTTTTTCTTTATTCTTATTTCTATATTTATTTATATATATGTTTTCTATTTCTTTTTCCCCAAGGTGCGTCCCCAAAAATTTTTTATTCGTTTATACAAAACTATACTGGTTTCCTGTATGAATTCTTCTTTGCTGATAATAAAAGTTTCTTTAACCTGCTGGCTATAAACTTTTTTCATTAAAGGGTGAAAAAATCGAATTAATTCCTCTAAATTTGCATAATTTCCTTTTATGATATCTGCAAAAAATTTGTCTTTTTCTTCCTTCGTCAACTCATTAAAATTCATATTTTCTTCCTCCTTTTTTAATTCACTAGCTTTACCTCTTCACTATATAAAGCGGGATGCACTACATACTTTGGGGCTTATTTTCCCTAAAAACTTTTCCTCATTTTTCCTCGTAAATTGTATTTTATCTTTCTATTTATGTATTTTTTTGCAATTATTCCTTCTTTTCCTTATCTACTATTGTAAAATATTAGGTTATTTATGCATAAAAAAACCCGAAAAAGATTTCTCTTTTTCGAGTTTTCCCTTCATTTAGACTATTTAACATCAAGTATTTTAGTGTCTTTCTCTACCACATGCGCTGAATCTTTTGCCTTTAGATCTCCACCCTTTGATAAAAATATATTTTTGGCAATTATAACATCCATAGCAGCCTTAACTTCTTCCTTTGTTAAATCCTCCTTCACATTGTTAACTGTTAAGGAAGTTTTCTTCCCTTCCTCATTTAAAAAACTCATAACTAATGATTTATCCATTTAAATACCCCCTTTTTAATTTAGAGAATAGATTACAAAGTACTCTATTCTCTATTTACATTTATCTTACTTTGTGTTTGTTATTGAGCTTTGATCCTCTCTTATAAGTTCATCTAAAGTTTTACCAAGTACCTTTTCCACTTCCTTTGCCACATCAAAAATGTCCTGTTCTGCAGCTGAAATCTTTACTTTTGAAAACCTCTGTTTCTTAATTACCTCCTTTCCATCCTTGTCCAAACCATCATTGTATTTAACAATCATTGTGGTTTCCAACTTTGTTGCTTTTGCAGCCATACATATCAACCCCTTTCACTTAATATATATCCAGTAAGAGGATGAGTAGGCATGGTTTTTTTGCAAAATAATACACCTTGGGGACAATATTATCGCCCCTAAGGTGTTAGTATACATAAATAATCCTTTTTCCCCACAACAATGATTAATACTTTCTTTAAGCCTTCCTCTTCCAGCCCTTCTTGAACCATTTTACTTTCTCCATACATTTGAAGCTGTTTTAATCCCTGTTCCTTTACTTTTTCTAAAGTACCTCTATCATTTTCTTTTATATATTTTAATTCTATAATCCACTGAAATTTAGTTATGCTTTTAAATTGAATTTTTTTTTTCAACATTTCACATCAGAAATAATAAACAAAATTACCAACATATCAATTACTGTGGCTATCAAGAGGCTCACACAAAATTTAACAGGATGTATTTGCCAAAGATGCCAATCTGTCATATTTCCTTTCTGAAAGTTTTTAGGTGAAACTTTCAAACCGAGTCAGTCAAAGACCGATTGACAACAAAAAGAAAAACACTACAGGCGTGAAAAACAATGTCCCAAATACCCAAAGAAAGCCTATAATGCATTGCTGCTGCCGATCAAGCGGAACATACTTATCATACGGTTGACAGACTATTTGTACGGTCAACCGAGTAGCAATTACAGCTAGAGCACCACTTGAAATCCCAAGTAT
>CAZKOJ010000030.1:0-31235 GCA_964554365.1 uncultured Clostridium sp.
ATGGGGCATATATGCTTAAAGCTTTTCCAGATAAACCTTACTATAAATCAGCTAGAATAGTAGGGGATATACTGGGTAAGTATCATCCTCATGGAGATACTTCTGTATATGATGCTATGGTAATACTAGCTCAAAATTTTTCTACAAGAAAACCGCTTATAGATGGACATGGTAACTGGGGAAGTCAAGATGGAGACAATGCAGCAGCTATGCGTTATACTGAAGCAAGGCTTACTCCTATTGCCATGGAACTATTAAGAGATATAGATAAAGATGTAGTGAATATGGTGGATAATTATTCAGCATCAGAAAAAGAACCAGAAGTGCTTCCAGCAAGATATCCAAATCTTTTGGTAAATGGAGCTTTTGGTATAGCTGTAGGTCTTGCAACTAACATACCACCTCATAATTTAAAAGAAGTAATAGATGCAACTATTGCATATATTGATAAAGATGATATAGATACTAAAGAACTTATGAATTACATAAAAGGGCCAGATCTTCCTACTGGAGGGATTATAATAGGTAAAAACTCCTTGCTCGCTGCTTATGAAACAGGAGAAGGGAGAGTTACTTTAAGGGCCAAAACTTCTATAGAAAAATTAGAGAATGGAAGACTTGGAATTGTTATAACTGAGTTCCCATATAGAAGAAATAAAGCAAAACTTCTTCAAAGTATATCTGAAATGACTGCGGATAAAAAGCATGCAAAAGTGTTAGAATCTATCTCTGATATAAGAGATGAATCAGATAGAACAGGAATTAGAGCTGTAATAGAATTCAAGAAGTCCGCAGACAATGAAACCGTAGATAAGATATTAAAATATTTGTTTAAAAAGACAGATATGCAGTGTAATATATCTTTTAATATGGTAGCTTTGGCAGAAGGAAAACCTCAAACTATGGGGCTTAGAACTATGCTCTATCATTACATAAACCATCAAAGAGATGTAGTTAAAAAAAGAACTGAAAAGGAATTAAAAGTAGCTGCAAAAAGATTTCATATAGTTGAGGGATTTATAAAAGCTATAGGTATAATGGATGAAATTATAAAAACCATAAGAGCTTCTAAATCAAAAAAAGATGCTTCAAAAAATCTTATGGAAAAGTTCGGATTTACAGATATACAGTCAGAGGCTATATTAGAGCTTATGTTATATAGACTTACCGGACTTGAAATTGTAGCTTTTGAAAAAGAGCATAGAGAACTTGAAAAGGAAATAAAAAAATTGAAAAAGATTCTTGACAGTGACAAAGAGCTCTTAAGGGTTATAAAAAAAGAGCTTTTGGAAATAAAAGAAAAATATGGAGACAATAGAAGAACTGAAGTAGTTGAAAATGATGAGGAAGCTAAAATAGACATAGAAGAACTTATAGTAGAGGAAGATATAGTGATAACTATGTCTAGTGAAGGATTTATAAAAAGGGTTCCTATGAAAACTTATAATCGTTCTAATGCTCAAGTGTCTGATATAGAGTATAGAGAAGGGGATTTTAATAAATTTTTAATAAATTCAAATACTAAAGATGTTTTAATGTTCTTTACTGATAAAGGAAATATGTATCAGATTAAAGGAATAAATATTCCGGAGCTTAAGTGGAAAGATAAAGGGGAAAGAATAGAAAATATTATAAAAACATTAGATTTTTCAAAGGAAAATATCATAGATGTTTATAATATGGATAATTTAGCGGCTCAGAAGGACTTTATTTTCTTTACAAATGCAGGTGCTATAAAGAAAACTGGAATAGATAAATTTAATACTAATTACACAAAAATTATGGCATTAAAATTAAAGGCTGAAGAAAAACTTATAAGAGTAAAACTACTGCCAAGAGATAGAGAGGAAAGTTTTATCAATGTACAAACAGAAAAAGGTCTTAATTTCACCCTTGAAGAGCCTAAATTAGAGTCTACTGATAGAAATATAATGAGTACTCAAATATTTAATTTATGTTCTAAAGATAGAGTAATTAATATAGATTTTACAGAAGAATTTTTATTTAAAAGTTTTAATTTAACTATAAATAGATTTGGTATTATGAAATTAAGTGATAAAAATAAAACAAAATCTCCATTAAAAAATAATAAATTAATAAGGGTATTTGCAAATTCATCTAGCAAAATTTTGATGTTCTCAAATGACGGTAATGTATTCTCAATACCTGCCCTAATGCTGCAAAATATTGAAGAAAAAGGTATGAATATTGAGGACGTTTGGGATAATATTAATAAAGCTAATATTATAAGTATTGTTTCTGTAGATGATTTTAAAGAAGGCAGCATATATTTCTTTACCAAAAAGGGTATGGTTAAAAAAACTCCTTTACAAGAATTTGAAGGAGAGTATCTTTCAACTATAAGTTACAAGTTGAAAAATGATAAAGACATTTTGACAAATGTTCAGTTGGTAACAGGAGATGATGAAGATATACTACTTATAACTAAGAAAGCTATGTGTATAAGGTTTGAAGCAAATAGTGTTAATTCAATGGGTAAAGCGGCTTCAGGAGTTACAGGTATAAGTTTAAAAGAAGATGATGAAGTTATTCATACAGAAATTATAAATAGGCAAAAGAGTTTAAAAAAGAAAATTATATTAAAGTCTTTCGAGGGTAATAAAATAGATATAAATATAGAGGAAATCAAACTTCAAAATCGAGCAGGTAGAGGAAAATGTATTATGATGCTAATAATGGAAGACTATATTATAGAAATTAAAAGAGAATAAAAATGTAAAAAACAAGAGTAATGTTTTAAAAAGAAATATTACTCTTGTTTTAATTTTATTAGTGAACTTTTAAACTTTAGTAGATAATATTTTTTCTTCTACAAAGGTTAACAGCATAGCTTGCTTTAAGTTTTCTACCACTTCTTTATCTGCAAGATTTTCAAGTATTTTAAAAGCAAAATATATTGCAGTAGCAGGTCCCGGACTAGTTATAATATTATTATGTTGAACTACAATATCATTTACAAATATGTGGGTATCTGTTTCTTTTTCAAAGCCAGGATAGCAAGTAGAATTCTTATCTTTAAGTATTCCAGCTTTTCCAAGAACTATTGGACCTGCACAAATAGCAGCTATTAGCTTATTTTCATTATTAAATTTATGAACAAGGTTTATAACCTGCGGACAATCCTTTAAATTTGAAGAACCAGGCATTCCACCTGGAACTACAAGAGCATCATATTTATTTACATCAGTTTTTTCTAATAAATTATTAGCCTTTACATGAATACTATGACAACCTAATACCTCTAATTCTTTGGTTATAGAGCAGGTAATACAATGAACTCCTCCTCTTCTTAAAATATCAACCACAGTTAATGCCTCAACTTCTTCAAAACCGTTAGCTAATAAAACTATTGCTTTTTTCAATTTAAATCACCCTTTCTATTAGAAATTTATTCATACTAAGTTCGATTAGTATATATTTTACATGTATTTATATATATATCAAGTGATTCTTAGGTTCAGGTGGAGTTTACTTATAAGAAATACTTTCTCCATCTGAATCTTAGAAGAACTTATCCAGGCACGTAGCAGTGCTTTTGTTCCCAACTTTGAAGACGATGGGGGTGTTAGCAATGGTAGTGATCGGATAAAAGTACAATAGAATGAAATTTTATTAAGTAGTATTGAAATAAAGTAAATTAATTACTGATTTGTATATAAATTATAAAAAATACTAAATATTTAATGTAAAAAAATAAAAATAAATTTCAAACAATATAAAAGAAGAAAATACAGTGATTTGTAAAATTTGAAATGAAAATTATAAAAAAATCATATTAAATGTAGTTTTAAAAGAGTAAACACTGGATTATAAATTATTTCAAAGATATAAGTAAGCAGATTGAGGGTGTGTATTCTTATGAAAATAGAAAACGAAGTTGTATGGTAAATTTATAATATTAAAATAAGAAAGAATAGCACTAAAATGCAATCAATGTACCAAATATTAAGAAAAATAAATCAATTCCAAATATACGCATATTAAACCTAGCATTAGCAACAGTGAAAGAAACAAATAAAATGTAAACTTTATATGAATAAACTGCTGAATTTAAAATAAAATGAACCTAGAATATGAGAAAATCGGTTATGAGAAAAGCCTAGAATAATATATAATCATTCCATATATATAAAATTATTAAAATATGATTTTTAGAGGTGTAAAAATGGAGTTCAAATTAGGCAAATTACTAATAGGTAAAACTCTAAAAACAGATGAACTGAAAAATGAAAAGTTCAATGTGTTTTGGGGATTACCTATCCTTTCTAGTGATGCTATATCATCTGTAGCATATGCTGGAGAAGAAATATTATGGGTACTTATACCTATTATGGGGATTTTGTCATATAAGTATATGTTCTATGCTGCTTTATGCATAGTATTTTTAATGTTTTTATTGGTGTTCTCTTATAGACAAACTATAGACAGCTATCCTAATGGAGGAGGTTCTTATATTGTTGCTAAAGACAATTTGGGAACAGTACCAGGTCTAGTAGCAGGAGCATCATTAACAATAGATTATACACTTACGGTAGCTGTAAGTGTATGTGCTGGAACTGCAGCAATAACATCTGCAATACCAGCGTTATTGATTCATAAGGTAGCTATAACTATATTTCTCATAATTATTATGACCATTGTAAACCTTAGAGGGGTAAGTGAGTCTTCAAAAATATTCGGTGTACCAACGTATACATTTATGATTGTTATGATAGCTATGATAGTTATAGGTATTGCAAAGGTTCATATATTTGGATATACTCCACAGGCAGCCTATGAAATACCAAAAGCCACTGGAGATATAACTTTATTTCTATTCCTGAGAGCTTTTGCTTCAGGATGTACTGCTTTAACGGGTGTAGAAGCAATAAGCAATGGTATTCCTTGTTTTAAGGAACCAGCACAAAAAAATGCAAAGATAGTTTTAGAATTGCTTGCAGTAGTAATTTTAATTATTTTTGGGGGAATTTCTTATTTAGCTACATTGTATCATGCTGTTCCGAGTTCACAGGTTACAGTTGTTTCACAGATAGCATCTCAAGTTTTTGGAACAGGACTTATGTATTATGTTATTCAGATAACTACTGCAATTATATTAATAATGGCTGCAAATACGGCTTTTGCAGGACTGCCTTTACTTTTAGCACTTATGGCTAAAGATGGCTATGCACCAAGACAATTTGGTAAAAGAGGTAAAAGACTAAGTTTTTCTAACGGGATTATAGTCTTATCAGCCTTTGCCTGCATATTAGTAATTATATTTAGAGGAGATACTCATCTGTTATTGCCTTTGTATGCTGTAGGTGTATTTGTGTCCTTTACGTTATCCCAAGCAGGAATGTTTACTAAGTGGGTAAGAGGAAAAGAAAAGGGATGGAGGCACAAAGCTATTATAAATGGTGTTGGAGCAATGGTAACATTTATAACAGCAATAATAATAGGAATAACTAAATTTTTCCATGGAGCGTGGATAATATGCATAATAGTTCCTTTAGTTGTAAGGGTTATGTTGAAAATAAAACAACACTATACTAAAGTTGCAAAACAGTTAAAACTAAGTGCAGACCAAAGACCAAAAGAAATAAATTTTGCAGAGCAAAAAAGATATGTTGTATTGCCAATAGATACTTTAAATAGAGCTTTCTTAAAAGCATTAAATTATGCTAGAACCATATCAAATGATATAATAGTTTTCCATGTATCGGTAGATGATGTAGCTACTGCGAAGCTTATTAAGCGATGGGAAGAGTATAATGTAGGAATTCCTATTGTTATAAAAAAATCTCCATATAGAAATATAGTAACACCATTAGTTGAATTTATTGAATCAGAAGAATATGCAGCAGGACCAATGGACACTGTAACTGTAGTAATGCCACAATTTGTAGTTAAAAAATGGTGGGGGAATATACTCCATAATCAGACAGCTTTATTTATAAAAACTATGCTTCTAAAAAGAAGAAATATAGCTATGATTACTGTGCCATATATAATTGAAGAGTAAATTGAAATTGAATTCTGTTTATTAAAAAAGCTGCCTCAGGAGTAAAATTAAGAGATTACTACTTTGAACCTCTTAATTTTATATTTGGGGCAGTTTAATTGTATCTTTATTTTATTTTGCAAAAAAAGTATAATAGTGTAAAATTGGAAGTAGTTAAGATTTTTGAGGTGGATAATGAGAAAAACAATACTAAGTAATGGATTGAAATTAATATATGAATATAGAACTGGAGAATTATCATCCTTTTGCATTTCCTTTAATGGTGGGGCTCTAGAAGAGATAAATGAGTTTAAACTTGGTACTGCTCACGTAGTAGAGCATATGGTATCAAAAGGTACTAAAAATAGAAATGAGGAAGAAATAAATACATTGTGTGACCAAATATTTGGGGTTGAAAATGCCATGACTAATTTTTCTTATGTAATTTATTATGGAACTTGTCTTTCAGAAGATTTTAAAAAAGGCTTGGATGTTTATTCTGATATAATTTTAAATCCTATTTTTCCAAAGGAAAGCTTTAGAGAGGAAATGAATATTATATTAGAGGAGCTTAAAGAGTGGAAAGATGATGTGCATCAACATTGTGAAGACAGTCTAATGTATAATGCGTTCAATAATAAAAGAATGAAAAATCTAATAATAGGTACAGAAGAAAGTTTAAAATTAATTACACTAGATCAAGTTAAGGAATTTTATAATACTTATTATAGTGCAGAAAATTGTGCTATAGCGGTATGCTCTTCTCTTGATTTTGAAACTGTGTTAAATATAGTAAATGAATTTTTTGAACAATGGAATAATAAGTTCAAAGGCATTTTACACACAAGCAAAGAAAAAAATAAACCTGGTATATTTCGGGAAAAGATTTCAGATATAAAGGGAGCAAAAATACAGTATCTTTTTTCTATAGATGAATTAGATGAAGAAGAGTTTAAGGCTTTAACTTTATTTAATGCTGCTTTTGGAGAAGGAACTAGTAGTATAATTTTTCAAGAAATAAGAACTAAAAATGCCCTTGCCTATGATGTTAGGAGTTATATTAAAAATGAAAGAGGAATAAAGACTTTTATTATAAGTATGGGTACATCAATAGATAATGCAGAAAAGGCTATATATTTAACTAATAAAAAAATTGAAGAAATAAAGGTGAAAAAAAATTATTTTAATGAAGAGAAGGTAAGAAAATTAAGTAAAAGTATAAAGTTAAAAAGGCAATTAAAGTTGGAAAATGCTATTCAGTTATGTAAGGAATTAAGTACATATGAATTAATGTATGGCAATGCAGAAAAGATACATAGTGAAGTTGAAAATTTACCTTGTATTAATGAAGAAAAAATACTTCAAGTTATAAATAAAGTTTTAAAAAATCCTACTATTCAAATACTAAATAATAAATAAATTAAGGTGATAAAATGAAAATAGGATATGCTTGTATACCAATGGCTATTTCTGAAAAAATCACAAGGTCATTTATATTGAAGAATTTTACTCAGGAAAAATTTTATGAAACTCTACAGCTTAACTTAAAAGATTTAAAAACTATTTTACAATACAATGTTAATAATGAAATAAAAATGTTTAGAATAAGCTCTGATATTGTACCATTTGGAAGTCATATCAGAAATAATATTAAGTGGTGGGAAACTTTTAAAGATATATTACAGGACATAGGAGAGTTTATTAAAAATAATAATTTAAGAGTTTCAATGCATCCAGGTCAGTATACTGTATTAAATTCTACATCTGAAGATGTAGTTTTAAAAAGCATAAAAGATATAGAATATCACACAGCTTTTTTAGATAGCTTAGAAGTGTGTTATGAGAATAAAATAGTAATTCATATAGGTGGTGTTTATGGAGATAAGGCATCTGCACTGGAAAGGTTTAAACATAACTTTAATAAACTTTCAGATTCTGCTAAAAAAAGATTAGTCTTAGAAAATGATGAAAAGTGCTTTAATATAGAAGAAGTACTATATTTATGTAAGAACTTAAATATACCAGCTGTTTTTGACAACCTTCATCATAAGTGCAATCCATCTATGGGGAATGACTTAAATTATATACTAAGTGAAGTGGAAAAAACATGGAACCTACAGGACGGTGCTATGAAGCTTCACTATTCTGATGAAGATGAACATAAAAGAAGTGGTTCTCACTCTAAATTTGTCATAACAGAAAATTTTCTCAATTACTATTCTTCAGTAAAAGGGTTTTCACCAGATATAATGTTGGAAGTTAAAGATAAAGACCTTTCAGCTATAAAATGTATAAATTGTTTAGAAAAAAATATTAAAAAGTCAATCATATATGATGAATGGGCTAAATATAAATATTCCGTTATGGAAAAAAATTATTATTATTATAAACAATGTAGCAGCATAGTAAATGAGAGTAAAAACATAATTGAATTCTATAAATATGTAGATTTTGCGCTAATGAGTCCTTTTAATAATGAAAATTTTAAAAATGCTATTTTTCATACCTGGGGATATTTAAAAGAGAAAGTCAATGATAGGGAAAAAAATGAGTTTAATAATCTTTTAAAAAACTCTGAAGATATTATAAAAGTAAAAAACTTTATAAAAAGGTTAGTTAAAAAGTATAAAATAAAGTATCTTTTAAACTCTTATTACTTTTTATATTAGATAACAGTATGTTTTTTCACAATTTAGGATTTGGATTTCAAAATTATAATTACTTTAAAATCCAAATCTTAATATTTAAATCTTATCTATTTCTAGGACCTCATAGCCTGCATCAGAAACGGTAGATTTAATTTTATCATTATCAATAATTCCTTTACTTTCCAGAAATACAATTTGGGTTTTTAAATCTATTTCCACAGAAGTAACTCCATGGATCTCCATTAAAGCATCATGAATATGTTTTACGCAGTGCATACAGCTCATTCCACTGACAGTTAATCTTCTTTTCATCATAATACAATACCCTCTTTCAAATGTTATTTCTTTAATATACATTCTGTACATTTTAAGTGAATTATATAACAAGTATCTCATAAAATTAATATGGTTACAATTGGTAATAATGTATATAGTATTTTAATGTATACTTTTAATTTCTTTTAAGTAAACAATTAGTTTTATAATTCATTCAGTGAAATATGAGATATAATAGTATAGAAAGAGGTGAAAGTTTTGAAAGGAAAATGGATGTTAAAAAGGTGTAAGGGTGATATAAAAAATGTAGCTAAAAATTCAGGGATAAGTGAAGTTTTGGCAAACATTTTACTAAATAGAGGTATAGACACAGTAGAAGAAATAAAAAAATTTATGGACTCATCACTAGAAAATTTACATAATCCACTATTAATGAAGGATATGGATAAAGGAACAGAAATTATAAAAAATGCAATATTAGAAGGAAAGAAAATAGTGGTATATGGTGATTATGATGCAGACGGAATTATTAGTACATATATTTTATATTCTGCACTTTTAAGCTGTGGTGCCAAAGTAAAATATCATATACCAGATAGAATTAGAGAAGGATATGGAATAAACAGCGAAAGTATAAGAGAACTTAAAACACAGGGATATGAAACTATAATAACTTGTGACAATGGAATATCTGCCATTGAACAGATATCTTTAGCAAAAGAGCTTAATATGACTGTAGTAATAACAGATCATCATGATATACCTTTTTTAGATAAAGAAGATGGAAAAAGGGAATTTATTATACCTAAGGCGGACGCTATAATAAATCCTAAGCAAAAAGAATGTAATTATCCATTCAAATTATTATGTGGAGCAGGAGTAGCTTTTAAATTTGTTCAAGTGCTTTATAGCAAAATGGGAATAAAAACAGAAGAGTGCTATAAATTTATAGAATACGCAGCTATAGGAACTATATGTGATGTAGTGGATTTGTTGGGAGAAAATAGAATCATTGCTAAAAACGGTTTAATCATGTTAAACAAAACTGAAAATATAGGAATAAAAGCTCTTATAAAAGAAACTTCATTAGAAGGTAAAAAAATAAGTTCTTATCATATAGGATTTGTTATAGGGCCATGCATAAATGCTACAGGAAGATTAGATAGTGCTACTTTAGCTTTAAAGCTTTTGTTATGCTGTAATGAAGAAGAAGGTCAATCCCTTGCGAAAAAATTACATGAGTTAAATACGGAAAGACAAGATATGACTATAAATAGCGTAAATGAAATTGTAGAAGCTGTAGAAAACTCAGATATGAAGAATCATAAGGTTTTAGTTGTTTATAAACCAGATGTTCATGAAAGTATAGCAGGAATTGTAGCTGGTAGACTTAAAGAAAAATATAACGTACCATCTATTGTAATTACAAAAGGAGAAGAAACTCCAAAAGGCTCAGGCCGATCTATAGAAGAGTACAATATGTTTGAGGAACTTATTAAATGTAAGAATTTATTACAGAAATTTGGGGGACATCCCTTGGCGGCAGGTTTATCTATAAAAGAAGAAAATATAGATAAACTTAGACAAGCTTTAAATGAAAAATGTTCCCTTACAGAAGACGATATAATACCTAAAATAAGAATAGATAAGCAGTTATATTTAAGTGAAATAAATTTTAATTTAATAGAAGAAATAAAAAAATTAGAACCTTTTGGCAAAGGTAACTCGCTTCCCTATTTTGCAGAAAAAAATATAAATGTATTTAGGGTATATTTAATAGGAAAAGATAAAAATATATTGAAATTTTTCTGTAGAAATGAACATAGTTTTGAAAAGATAGATGCAATTTCTTTTGATGGAGGAGAAAGATTTAAAGAGATGATAAAACAGGTTTATGGAGAAGAAAAACTTATGAAAATTTTGAGTACCAATCAAGGGAATTTTAAGATGGATTTTATATTTTCACCAGAGATAAATGAGTATAATGGAAATAAATCCTTGCAACTTATTATAAAAGACTTTAGGTTATCCAAATAAATTTAATTGCTGATATATATAGATTTGAGTTTATATGAATATTTTAAATAATAATTAGTGTAAATTAGAGTGAAATTAAAATTCCTATTTTAAATATACTTTATTAAAATAAAAATAGGAGGAATTTAATATTAAAATATAGAATTAAATTATATTGATACGAATTTATGATAGGAGAAGAATGCTAATGGATAATTCTACAAACAGTATATTAAAAAGTAGTAATTTAACAGAAAATATTATAGAAGCATTACCACATTTTGTTTGTATAACTGATAAAAAAGGAAACTTAATTTACATTAATAAAAAAGGTGTAAAAACTTTAGATAAATATGAAATAGAAAATTTCAAAAATATTTATAATTTTTGTAGTAAAAATAAAAAAATATTAATGGAGGATGATAGAGAATTAAAATTAAAACATTCTCCTTTATATAAAGCTCTGAATAATGGAGAAGAAACAAAACATTTAATGTTAAAGTTTAAACTAAAGGCAGAATTTAAATGTATATCTGTTTCTTGTTTTCCTTTGATTGAAAAAAACACCATAATAGGTGCTGTATTGACATTAGTAAATACAACAGAAGATTATTTAAATAGTATTAAGATTAAAAAAGAGAGAGAAAAATTTCTTGAATTATCCACTGAGCTGAAAACTAAGTGTGATATCATAGAAATATTAAGGAATAGGGAAAAAGAGCATCTTATGCATCTTAAAGATGTTATAAATAATATTTCAGAAGGAATTATAGTTTTTGATACTAATGAAAAGTTAAGCTTGTGTAATAAATCAGTTTTTAAAATATTAGATTTAAGGGCTATAGAATTAGTAAATGAAAATAGGTTTTTAGAAAAATATGAAGCAACTTATATTGATATTGACGGAGAAAGTATTGGTAAAACCTATTATTTTTATATAAAACATAAAAAACCTATGAAAAATATGGTTTTCAAGCTTAGAGATAGAATTACATCTAAAATAAAGTATGTAGAATTAAATAGTACACCTATATTAAATAAAAAGGATGAGGTGATTTACACTATATTGACAATAAAAGACGTGACAGAAACAAGACTTCATCAAATAAATGCAGAGGAGCAAGCAGCTTTTGTAAAAGATGTTGTAAATACTGTAGATGTACCTATAGCTGTAGTAGATTATCCTGGTATAACATACAGACTTACAAATAAAAAATATGAAGAAATAATGGGGTATAGTGATCATATTCAATTAAATGATGAAAGTGTACATGATAATGAAGAAAGGACTAAGTATGTAAACCATGATTTATACAAAATATTAGTAAATGTAGGCGTAAGTCATAGACCTTATACAATAAGTCCATATAAAGCAAAAGATCATAAAGGTGAAGATAGATTCTATAAAATAAAGTTCATACCTTATAAAAATAAAGAAAGCAATACAAGAATACATATACACGGATCAGATATTACAGAGGAATTAAATCATAATATTGAATTAGAAAAAATAACTAAATTGAAAGATGAATTTTTTACAATAATCTCACATGAACTAAGGACACCTTTAACCATAATATATTCATCTCTTCAGTTAGCATATGATGTGTATAGCAAGGAAATAACTGAAAATATGGATAAAACTCTCTCGAGGATTAATCAAAACTGCAGCAGATTACTAAAGCTTATCAATAATATATTAGATATATCAAAAGCTGAAGCGGGTTTTTTAAGTGTAAATAGTACAGATTTTGACATAGTATATGTAAGTGAGGCAATTATAAATTCAGCTAATTCTTATGCTGTAAGTAAAGGAATAGAGTTGATTTTTGATACAAATGAAGAGGAATGCAATGTAACTTTAGATAAAGATAAATACGAAAAAATCTTATTAAATTTTCTTTCCAATGCTGTAAAATTTACTCCAGAAGGAAAGCAAATTATAGTATCTTTAAAAATAGAAAAAGAGTGCTTTTATTTAAGTGTAAAGGATTTTGGTGTAGGTATACCAGAAGACAAAACAAACTGTATATTCGATAGATTTTCTCAGGTAAATAGTTCTTTATCTCGTAGAGCAGAAGGTACGGGTATTGGTCTAGCATTAGTTAAAAAGATTATAGAACTTATGAATGGAGAAATTAAAGTTAAAAGTGAAGTTGGAAAAGGAACAGAATTTATAGTAAAATTTAAAAAAATTAGTGCACAAACAAATAATATAAATAGTTATGCTATCTTAACTGAAAATATAGATGATAGAATAAATATAGAATTCTCGGATATTAACTAAAATAAATATAACAAAAGGAGAATGTACTTAATATATGGTACAACTCTTTTTTATTTGACATAAAATTCAAAAAAACGACAAAAATAAATTATGATAAAAATAGTGACGAAAAATGTTTGCTAAATACTATTTAAAATGATGATTATAAATGGAATGTGCTCTAGACTAAAATAAATGAATGTAGTATCATATAAATTAAATATTGGAGAATTAAGAATAAAAATTATTTTTTGTTAATCGGATTCTCTCGTTATATATTATTCCAAAATTAAGGGTAGGAGGAAAAAGGTTGAAAATAATGATGACTGGCGGTGGTTCAGCAGGACATGTTACACCCAATCTTGCATTAGCACCGAAACTAAAAGCCCTAGGATATGAAATACAATATATAGGAACTAAGGATGGAATAGAGAGAAGCATAATTGAAAAGGAAAAGATTAAGTATCACATAATATCTAGTGGAAAGCTTAGAAGATATTTTGATGTAAAAAACTTTACGGATCCTTTTAAAGTATTAAAAGGTATACTACAAGCAATGTTGATAATGAAAAAGGAAAAGCCTAATATAGTATTTTCAAAAGGTGGTTTCGTAGCTGTACCTGTAGTTATAGCTGCTTACTTAAACAAGATACCTGTTATTGCTCATGAATCAGATATGACTCCAGGATTAGCAAACAAAATTTCAGCAACTTATTGTACTAAAGTATGTGTAACTTTTCCAGAATCTAAAAATAAAATAAAAGATAACAAAGCGGTAGTTACAGGTACACCTATAAGAGAGGAATTATTAAAGGGAAGCAGAATACTAGGACGTAAAATCTGTGGGTTTTTAGATGAAAAGCCTATTTTATTAATAATAGGGGGAAGTCTTGGTTCAAAAATTATTAATGATGTTGTAAGAAATGATATAGATAAACTCTTGTTAAAGTATAATATTGCTCATATATGTGGAAAAGGAAACTTAGACCAGAGTTTAATGAGAAAAAAAGGATACAAACAATTTGAATATATAAGCGAAGAACTGCCGCATGTAATGAATGGGGCAGACATAGTTATATCAAGAGCTGGAGCTAATGCTATATTTGAGCTTCTAGCACTAAAAAAGCCTAATCTCTTAATTCCACTTTCAAAGAAATCTAGCAGAGGTGATCAAATTTTAAATGCAAGTTCTTTTGAAAAATGTGGGTACAGTATGGTTGTTGATGAAGAAAAACTAAATGAAAAAACATTGCTAGTTAAATTAGATGAAGTTTATGAAAACAGAAATAAATATATAAACAATATGGAGAAAAGTTCTATAAAAAATGGCGTAGAGGAAATTGTGAAATTAATACAAAAGTACACTCTCTCCCATAATTAATTTCAATATGAATGGATAAGTATAAATAGAGTTCTTAGTTTCAAATGGGATTTTGGCCCCATCAGAAGCCATAGAATAAAATATAAATTAGTAATATTAGCATAATAAGTGATATATTTTAAACATTGTTGAAAAAAATATTAATATTATGAAATTTGGCAGGAATATAAGAGTTTATGTAGAAATGTTTAAGAAATATGCTGAATAAGTTTAGATAAAGAATTGATTTAATAATAAAACATGTAATATTATTGATTAATATAAAATAATAAGATTTAATTACTAGTAAATTATCACTAATTTTTATAAAGATTTGTTAAAAGCTAAATTAATGCGACTTCTAGAGTATTGTAAAATAAAACTATACTAGAATTAACGTATTATGTTTAAATGTATAAAAATTAAATTTTACATGTAATACAATTTGTTGTATAGTGAAAAAGTGAGCTTAATTAAAAAAAAATAATTAAGATATTTTTTCATGTTTTATACTAAGAGGTATGATGAGTACAAATTTTCATCTTACTTTGCAATAGATTAAGTGGACAAGGACAAAGAAATGTTCAATATATTATAGGACTATAATGACTATGCAGGTATTAACTGCATAATCTTTTTATAGATTTAAATATAAAAGAAAGAAGGGAATTTTTTATGAGAAAAATGAAGACTATGGATGGAAACACAGCTGCAGCACATATTTCCTATGCATTTACTGATGTAGCAGCTATATACCCAATCACTCCATCATCACCAATGGCGGAGCATGTTGATGAATGGGTTTCACAAGGAAGAAAAAATGTTTTCGGACAACTTGTTAAAGTTATGGAAATGCAATCAGAAGCAGGAGCAGCAGGAGCAGTGCACGGTTCACTACAAGCAGGAGCTTTAACTACTACATACACTGCATCACAAGGTCTTTTACTTATGATTCCTAACATGTATAGAATAGCAGGAGAACTTTTACCAGGAGTATTCCATGTAACAGCAAGAGCTTTAGCTGCTAGTTCATTAAACATATTTGGTGATCACCAAGATGTTATGGCAGCAAGACAAACAGGATGTGCATTACTTGCAGAAAGTTCAGTTCAACAGGTTATGGACTTATCAGCAGTAGCTCATTTATCAGCAATAAAAGGAAGAATTCCATTTATTAATTTCTTTGATGGATTTAGAACATCACATGAAGTTCAAAAAATAGAACTTTTAGAATATGATGAACTTGCAAAATTAACTGATTTTAATGCTGTTAACGAATTTAGAAAAAGAGCATTAAATCCAGATCATCCAGTAGTTCGTGGTACAGCTCAAAACCCAGACATATATTTCCAAGAAAGAGAAGCTGTTAACAAATACTATGAAGCGCTTCCAGAAATAGTTGAAAACTACATGCAAGAAATTACTAAATTAACAGGAAGAGAATATCATTTATTTAATTATTATGGAGCACCAGATGCTGATAGATTAATCATATCTATGGGTTCTGTATGTGATGCTATAGAAGAAACTATAGATTACTTAACAGCTAAGGGAGAAAAAGTTGGTTTACTTAATGTACATCTTTATAGACCATTCTCATTAGATCACTTCTTTAAATATATACCAAAGACAGTTAAGAAAATAGCTGTACTTGATAGAACTAAGGAATGTGGAGCTCTAGGAGAACCATTATACTTAGATGTTAAAAATGCATTTTATGGAAAAGAATGTCAACCAGTAATAGTTGGTGGAAGATATGGATTAGGTTCAAAAGATACTGTACCAGCTCATATATTACCAGTATATGAAAACCTAAAAGCAGCTCAGCCAAAAGATGGATTTACAATTGCTATAGTTGATGATGTAACTAACACATCATTACCAGTAGGTGAAGATATAGATACAACTCCAAAAGGAACAAAAGCTTGTAAGTTCTGGGGACTTGGTCAGATGGTACTGTTGGTGCAAACAAGAGTGCTATAAAGATTATAGGAGACCATACAGATATGTATGCACAAGGTTACTTTGCATATGACTCAAAGAAATCTGGTGGTATAACAGTTTCTCACTTAAGATTTGGTAAGACTCCAATTAAATCACCATACTTAATAAATAAAGCTGATTTTGTAGCCTGTCACAATCAGTCATATGTTTACAAATATGATGTATTAGAAGGATTGAAAAAGGGCGGCAAATTCTTACTTAATACAATTTGGAATGCAAAAGACATAAATGAAAAATTACCAGCTTCATATAAGAGATATATAGCTAAGAACAATATTGAGTTCTATACATTAAATGCTGTTGGAATAGCTCAAGAAATAGGTCTTGGTGGAAGAATTAACATGATAATGCAATCAGCATTCTTTAAACTTGCTGATGTAATTCCAGTTGAAGATGCTATTAAACATCTAAAAAATGCAGTTGTAAGTTCTTATGGTAAGAAGGGACAAAAAGTTGTTGATATGAATAACGCTGCTATAGATAAGGGCGTTGAATCAATAGTTAAGGTTGAAGTTCCAGCTTCATGGGCAGATGCTGTAGATACAGATGAAGTTAAGAAAGAAATTCCGGATTTCATAAAGAATATCCTTAATCCAATGAATAGACAAGATGGGGACAAACTTCCAGTAAGTACATTCATGGGAACTGAAGATGGTACATTCCCATCAGGATCAGCAGCTTTCGAAAAGAGAGGAATAGCTATAAATGTACCAGAATGGCAGATGGATAAATGTATACAATGTAATCAATGTGCATTTGTATGCCCACATGCTGTAATAAGACCGATTCTTGTAAGTGAAGAAGAATTATCAAAGGCTCCAGCTGGATTTGAAGTTAAAGATGCTTCAGGTGCTAAAGGACTTAAATTCAGAATGGCTATATCACCACTTGATTGTACAGGATGCGGAAACTGTGCTCAAGTATGTCCAGCTAAAGAAAAAGCTTTAGTTATGAAGCCTCTTGATTCTCAATTAAATCAAGTTGAACTTTGGGATTATGCTATGACAATAAAGACAAAAACTAATCCAATGAGTAAAACAACTGTAAAAGGAAGCCAATTTGAGCAACCATTACTTGAGTTCTCAGGTGCATGTGCAGGCTGTGGAGAAACTCCATATGCTAAGCTTGTTACTCAATTATTTGGTGATAGAATGATGATAGCTAATGCTACTGGATGTTCATCTATATGGGGAGCATCAGCACCAGCAATGCCATATACTAAAAACCAAAGAGGACACGGACCATCATGGGCTAACTCATTATTCGAAGACAATGCGGAATATGGTCTTGGAATGTATCTTGGAGTTGGACAATTAAGAGAAAGATTAGTTGATGTTGCTAAAGCAGCTATGTTAACAAGTGGAAGTGCTGATTTAAAAGCTACTCTTCAAGATTGGGTTGATAACTTAAACAATGGAGAAGGAACAAGGGAAAGAGCTGATAAATTAACAGCATTACTTGAAACTGAAAAAGGAAATGACAAAAACTTAAATGATTTATATGATAGCAAAGATTTCTTTGTTAAGAGATCAAACTGGATCTTTGGTGGAGACGGTTGGGCTTACGATATCGGATACGGTGGAGTAGATCACGTTCTTGCATCAGGAGAAGATGTAAATATTCTTGTAATGGATACAGAAGTTTATTCAAATACTGGTGGACAGTCATCAAAGGCTACTCCAACAGCTGCTATTGCTAAGTTTGCATCAAGTGGTAAGAAGACTAAGAAAAAAGACCTTGGAATGATGGCTATGAGTTACGGATATGTTTATGTAGCACAAATTTCTATGGGTGCGGACAAGAACCAAACATTAAAAGCTATAGCTGAAGCTGAAGCTTATAAAGGACCATCACTTATCGTAGCATATGCTCCATGTATCAATCATGGATTAAAAGCTGGTATGGGATGTAGTCAATTAGAAGCTAAAAAAGCTGTTGAATGTGGATATTGGGCAATGTATAGATTTAACCCAGCATTAAAAGAACAGGGTAAGAATCCATTTACATTAGACTCAAAAGAGCCAACTTCAGACTTCAAAGAATTCTTAATGGGTGAAGTAAGATACGCATCACTTGCTAAACAATTCCCAGAAGCAGCAGATGCATTATTCGAAAAGACTAAAGCGGATGCATTTGAAAGAATCGCAAACTACAAAAAACTTGCTAATCAATAATAAAAAATAAAAAAGAAGTGCAAAATTTGCACTTCTTTTTTTATTTTTTATTAATAAACTAGGTTATTCAATAATTAAATACAATAAGTATTCACAACATTGCAGAACTGTATTTAAATATATATAAAAATAGAGTATAATAATAACAATAATAATGGCATAAAATGACATTAACAGGAAAGAAGGGGATAAATATGGAAAAAATAAAAGTTTTAATCGTTGATGACTCACCTTTTTCAATTAGTATTATTAGAGACATCTTGGAGGACAATGGATTTGATGTTGTTGGAGAAGCGGGTACGCTTAATGAAGTAATTCAGAATGTAAAGGATAAAAAACCTGAATTAGTAACGATGGATATGACATTACCAGGAACTGACGGATTAGAATGTACTAAGGCTGTTCATGAAATAGATGAAAATATAAAAGTAATAGTTGTAAGTTCAATGATGGATGATGAAATAGTTAAAAAAGCAAAGAAAAATAAGGTGGCAGGGTATATTCAAAAACCAATAGATTCAGATGAACTTATAGCTGTAATAGAGAAAGTTATGTCCAGTGATAAATTGTTTGGAAAACTTGAAAATACTTATTTTAATACTTTTAAAGAATCATTTTCAGATGGTATTAATAGATTTACAAAAACCATAGCTAACTTTGGACAAGACAGAGAATCTAATGAGGTTGAATCATCAAGAGGAATTTCTGTAGTAATAGGAATTATAGGTAACTTTTCAGGCAGAATGATTATAGATTTATCCAATGAAAGTGCAGAGAGCATTTCAAAAACTATGTTGAAAAGAGAGCCTAAGAATCAGGAAGAAATATTAAATGTTATTGGGGAATTTGCTAATATAATTGCAGGAAATGCATGTTCTATGCTGAATAGAAAAAATAAAATTTTTGGATTAAGAGTGGCACCTCCAACAATATTTTATGGTGAGTCAATTAAAATATCACAAGCCACCATGGATACTTTGTCAGCGTTAGCTAGTACAAATTTTGGAGAAATTTATTTAAATGTTGGATTTAAGAGGGGTGACGAAGAATGGATGTAAAACATATAAATCCTTTTATTGAGGCATTTTTTAATATAATGCCTCAAGTTGGATTTAGTGATGTGAAAAAGCATGGAATTACTGTAAACGACAATATTGAAAGCAAAGGAATTATTATAAATTTGGGTATCGTAGGGGATGTAAAAGGAAATGTAGTTTATATAATGGATATTGAAAGCGGTAAAAAAATTGCATCAAAAATGATGATGGGTCTTCCGGTTAACGAATTGGATGATATGGCACAAAGTGCTCTATCGGAACTTACCAATATGTTAACAGCTAATGCTAGTATTAATTTAGTTAGTACAGGATTAAATGTAAATATATCTACACCAACTCTATTGTACGGAGAAAATATACACATTAAGATGAATATAGATAAAATTTTATGTATTCATTTGACTGCAGATGATATTCCTATAGATATAAATGTTGCTCTTCAAAGTTTTTAATTTTATTACTTTATATTAAAAAATTAAAAAACCCTTTTAATATTGATAAATTAAGGGTACAATTAGAACATAACAAAAGGAGGTGAAGATCCTAGAATGCATTTTAGAGGTAGTTATAGGCTAAAAAGCCTATTATAAGTTATTTAATTATAAATTAATTGCTAAAAGCATACTGGGAATATATTTATGGATAAAGAAAATTTAAATGAATGTGGCTGTGGTTGCAGTGAAGAAAGTTGTGGTTGTGGAGAAAATGAACATAATCATGAGTGTGGTTGTGGCGGAGAACATGAACATAATCATGAATGTGGTTGTGGATGTGATGACCATGAGTCTTTAATAATTGACTTAGAAGACGAAAATGGAAACATAGTTCCATGTGAGTTAGTTGATGGATTTGAATATAAAGGTAGTGAATATGCTATAGTACAACATCCAGAAAACGGAGCAGTTTACCTGTTTAAAGTAGTTGGTGATGGAGAAGAAGGCGAACTTGTAGTTCCTGAGGATGAAGAGTTTGAAGAAGTATCAGCTTTTTACGAAAACATGGTGACAAGCGAAGATAAAGAATAAAAATTATAAATTAGAGAAGAATATAAGAAAGTCGCTGCAGGAATGCATCGACTTTCTTTATAAGTAATTATTACTAACTGCAAAAGAGGGGGCAATATAATTTGGAAAGACTAGCAATTTTTGATGTGGATTATACTTTAACAAAGAAAGAAACTCTTATGGAATTTTATTTATTTATGTTAAAAAAAAATCCTAAACTTATAAGACATCTTCCAAGAAGCCTTGTATCCGTATTTTTCTATGTATTTAAAGTGTTAAATGCAGGCAAGGCAAAGGAAAATTTTATAGCCTTTATAGATGGAGTAGAAGAAGTTGAAATGAAAAAAATGGTAGAAGAATTTTATGAAAAGCGACTCAGTAAAATATTCTATAAGGATGCCATGGATACTATAAAAAAGTTAAAGTCAGAAGGGTGTAAGATATATTTAATATCAGCTTCTGCAGAGTTTTATTTAAATGAGCTATATAATATAAAAGAAGTAGATAAGGTTATAGGTACAAAGTTTACTTGTGAAGATGGTAAGTATAGCAGAAGAATTATAGGAGAGAACTGCAAAGGTGAAGAAAAAGTAAAAAGACTTATGGAAGTTTTAAAATCAGAAAACATAGAAGTAGATTTTAAAAATTCATATATGTTTTCTGATTCAGTGTCTGATATGCCTCTTTTTGACTTAGTTGGCAATCCATACCTCATTAATTATAAAAAAAATCATGATAAAGTTAAAATACTCAATTGGAAATAATATACTTATTACAAGACTAATTGTTTAATAATGCTAAAATATTGTGAAAATACGGAATTTAAAAACTGTTCATTATGTAAGTTTTAGTGCTATAATATAATGAAATAATAAGCATAAAGAGGGCGATATACATGAGTGAATGCTTCAATAAATACTTTATATTTAATACAGATATAAAAACATATGACCAATTTAATGAAATTATATTAAGTAAAGGAAAAACATTATATGAAGTTATAAGAATAATAGATGGTAAACCGTTATTTTTACAACAACACTTAAATAGAATAGAAAATTCTGCTAAACTCACCAAACTAAATTTATGGATTACTAAAGATGAAATAAAAGAAAAAATAATGCAGTTAATAAAAGTAAATGATATAAATATAGGCAACATAAAGTTTTTATTTAATTTTGAAGAAAATGTAATAAGTAGAGAACAAAAGAAGACTTTTGTATGCTACTCGGTAAAATACCACTATCCTGAAAAAGAAGAATATGAGCAAGGAGTACATACTATACTTTATCATGGCGAAAGAATAAATCCTAATGCAAAGGTTATAAATATGAGTTTTAGAGATACAGTAGATAAAGAAATAAAAAGTAAGAATGCATTCGAAGCTATATTAGTAGATAAAAATGGATATATAACAGAAGGTAGCAAATCAAATATATTTATAATAAAAAATAAAGATATTTTAACAGCACCTATTAAAGCAGTATTACCAGGAACTACTAGGGATGTTATAATAAATTTATGTAGAAATTTAGGATTAAATGTATTAGAAGAGAACATAGATTATAAAAATTTAAAATACATAGATGCATTGTTTATATCTGGTACTTCACCAAAGGTTCTACCCATAAAATCTGTAGATAATATGAACTTTAACTCAGCAAAAAATCATATATTAGTTAAAATTATGAATAAGTATGATGCTATTGTACGAGAAGATATTTTAAGTTATGGGAGTTGAAGTGGATGGTAGAAACCTATAAAATTAAAAAAATCTTAAATAACAATGTAGTAATAGCAGAGCAAAATAAATTTGAAACAATATTAGTAGGTAAAGGTATAGGATTTGATTTCCCAAAAGGTGCTGAAATTCCTAAGGATAGAATTGAAAATATTTTTGTGAAGCAAACTGCGGAAATAGGAGAGAACTATCAAAAAGTATTAAAAAGTATAGATAATAATATAGTTGGAATTTCCGAGGAAATAATACATCTGGCAGAAAAGCAGCTTAAAGTTAAATTAAATGAAGCTATACATGTATCACTTCCTGACCATATTAGTTTTGCTTTGACAAGAATAAAAAAAGGGGTAAACATGGAAAATCCCTTTATAAGTGAACTTAGTGTGCTTTATCCAGAACAATATAAAATATCATTAGCAGCATTACAGATTATAAACAACAGATTCAACATAAATCTTCCAGAAGATGAAGCGGGATTTATATGCTTGCATATAAAAGCTGCACTTACAAAAAAAAATGTAGGTGATTCTTTAGCCTATACTAAAAAAATAAGTGTCATTATGGAACTTATACAAAGGTTAACAGGTAAAAAGGTGGTTAAAACATCTTTAGGATATACAAGAACAGTAACTCATATAAATTTTATGATAGAAAGAATACAAAATAACAAAATTATAAAGAACTATTTGCTTCATACTATAAAAAAGGAATTGTATACTGAGTACAATATAGCCATTAAAGTTGCTATGAAAATTGAAGATTTATTTTCTATAAAAGTGCCAGAAGATGAAATAGGATATATAGCTCTTCATTTGAAAAGACTTAAGGAATAGTAAGTAATATATTTTGTTATTAATATTTAGTACGAGCTTAAAAGTAAAGGTTACCTTATACTTTTAAGCTTAATTTATTTTAACATTGTTTATACAATAGTTTACACATGGTATAATAAAATCATAAACTATATTTCCATTTTTAAGAATATTTACAGTATAATAATATTAGATAAAGAGAATGAAAAATAAAACGATAATATAAAGGTATTCTTAAGTTAAAGGGGAATTTGTTTATGTGAAAGATAGGGGGGGTAGTAAAATGAAAAAAATATATGAGAAATCTTCATTAGAAAAGTGCCTTAAAAGTGCTTGTGATGATTTGTGCATTTGCAAAGAAGAGGTAAATTATAAAATACTAGAAGAAAAAAGGCACATGTTTAGAAAAAGGGTTGTTATAGAAGTACAGGTTGATGATGAAAATGACAATAAAGACAAATGCAAAATTGAAAAGGATGAAAATTGCGAAGAAACTTTTAAATTAGATGAAAAAGAAGGCACTGTGAAAATAGTGGAGGGTAAAATAATAGTAAAGAACCCCAAAGAAGATGGAGTACCTGCTTCTATATTAGTAGGTAATGAAATAAAAGTGCTTGTGGATGGTGAAGAGGTTAAGGGGAAAAAAGAAATTTTTGAAGAAAACAAAATAGAGGCTATTTTTGATGAAAGCAAGGCACACAGAGAATTAAAAATTGACATATCCGAAGATTGTATGGAAGCCTACGCAAATATTGAATATAAACCTGAAAAGATATATATGTTAAAAGATAGTGAAGAAAGTAAAAGTTTATTTTTACGAACTGATGTAATTAAGGAAATTAATCCACCTAAGTATAATATTGAAGAACTTAAACAACAGTTAACCACTAATAATGTAGTTTATGGTATAATAGAAGAAAATTTGAAAGAATGTGTAGAAAATAATTGTAAAAAGTTATTAGTAGCTAAGGGTCAAGCTGTAATAGATGGAGAAGATGATTCTATAGAAATAAAATTTCAAACAGATACGGATTTAAAAAAATTAAAAGAAGATAAAGTAGGAAATATAGATTTTAAAAGTATAGGATCTATAGAGGCAGTGCATAGAGACGATTTAATAGCTGTAAGACATATTGGACAAGAAGGTAAGGATGGTATAGATATTACTGGAAAAAGAAAAAAAAGCAAACCTGGAAAGAGATTAAAGTTAAAATCAGGAGACGGGTGTATTGCAAAAGATGAAAATACATTAGTAGCAGCTATAGATGGAAAACCGTGTGTAAAAGGCAATGCTTTTTATGTATATCAAATTCATGAGATTAGAAGTGATGTAGATTTAAAAACAGGAAATATAAAGTTTGCAGGGGATATAACAATATATGGTAGCGTTAAAGAAGGAATGGAAGTAGAATGCGGAAATTCATTAAATGTTGAAAAAGATCTAGAAAGATCTAAGGTTAGCGCTAAAGGAAATGTAAATATAAAGGGTAATGTAATTGCTACAAAAATATCTGCAGGTGGACAGAATGTAGAAAAGCTTAAATTCATAGAGGATTTGAAAAAATTGAAAGAAACACTAGAAGGTTTGGTGGCTGCAGTAGAAGAGATAAAAAGATATGACCTTTTAGGGGCAGGAAAAAAGGATGGACAAATAATAAAAATTCTTATAGAAAATAAATTTAAGGTGCTTCCTAAATTATGTATAAGTGTTATTTCAGATTTAAATATGGAAAAAAATGATTTTAATGAAGGAAATTTAGCAAAACTTATAAAGTCAAAACTTTTAGGGATATCACCTATTAACATAGAACATCATTCTGTATTGTACAAGATAATAGAAGAGATAGATGAAAAAATATCAATTTTAAGTGTTGCACTATCTTTACCAGTAAATGTAAAGATATCTTATTCTCAGGATTCGTATATAGAAAGCTCTGGAGATGTTCTTATATATGGTAAAGGAGAGTATATATCTAAAATTACAGCTAATGGAAATATATATTTTATACAACAAAAAAGTGTAGCTAGAGGAGGAGTTTTAAAAGCTAAGGATGAAATAAAATGTAGAGTAGTTGGAAGTATAGCAGGTGTATCTACAACACTAAAAGTTGAAAAGCAGGGGCATATATGGGTAGATGAAGCTTATCAGAATACTGTGTTTTCAGTAGGAAATAGGGAATATATTTTAGATGTGCCAAGCAAAGATGTACATGCATATTTAGATAGTAGAGGAGATATAGTAATAGATAGATTAAAACTTTAGTATATTAACAGCAGTTTTAATTCACATTACTATTTAGAAAAACTTTAACTATATGAATAACATGTAATACAAAATAACTTTGGAACTGCATTTAATAAAATGAGGAGGAGTTATAAAATGGACAACAAGGAAGTTAAAGTATTGATATTTAGCATAAATGATGAACACTATGCTACAGATATCATGGAAGTAGAAAGAATTCTAGGATATGAAGAGCCTACTAAGATTCCGGATTCTCCAAGATTTGTAGAAGGCGTAATAAATTATGAAGGAAATATATTGCCAGTAATATCTTTAACTAAAAGATTTAACTTAATAAATGAAGATAAAAAAAAAGATGCTAAAATAATAGTAGCAAAACAAGAAGGCAATAAAATAGGCATAATAGTTGATGTAGTTTCAGAAGTTAAAGATATAAGTGCTAATAATATAGAAACTCCGCCGGAAATAGTAGCAGGAATTTCAAAGAGATATATAAAAGGATTAATAAAAATAGATGAGAAAATAATTATATTTTTAAATCTTGGAACTATATTGACAGAAGAAGAAAAAAAGCTTATTTAATTATTAAGTGAAAGGTGCATATTTATGGAGATAAAAGAGATAAAAGTAGGAATTGCAGATTTAAATACAACTTTTTCTCCTAACAGAATAATAACTGTGGGGTTGGGATCCTGCATAGGCATAGCTATATATGATAGAACAAAGTCCTTAGGAGGGCTTGCGCATATAATGCTACCTGATAGTACTCAGTTTAACAATGTAACGAATCCGCTGAAGTTTGCTGATTTAGCAGTTCCTATATTAATAGAAAAATTAGAAAAATTAGGAGCATCAAGAAGAAACCTTAAAGCTAAAATAGCTGGAGGAGCTTCTATGTTTAATTTCTCAGATAAAAGTATGATAATGGATATTGGAAATAGAAATGGAATAGCGGTAAAAAATGCTTTAAAAAAATATGCTGTTCCCATAATGGGGGAGGAAATAGGTGGGAATAAAGGTAGGACTATGATACTTGACACCTCAGATGGAATAGTAAGAATAAAAACAGTAGGATTGGGGATAATGGAAATTTAAATAGTTGAGAGTAGAAAGTGAATATTCTTAGCTCCAACTAAAAAATGGAGTGATAATAATTTGAAAAAAATTAAAGTTTTAGTAGTAGATGATTCCGCGTTAATGAGAAAGATCATATCAGATATGATAAATGAAGAATCTGATATGGAGACTATTGATATTGCAAGAAATGGAGAGGATTTGCTGATTAAGTTGTCTAAAAACAAACCGGATATTATAACATTAGATGTAGAAATGCCAAAAATGGATGGAATTACTGCATTAAAAGAACTTAAAAAAATGAATATAAATGTGCCAGTAATAGTTTTAAGCAGTGTTTCACAAAAAGGTCCTCATCTTACTATGGAATGTCTAGCAGCAGGAGCTTTTGATTTTTTGCCAAAACCTTCTGGAGCAATATCTCTTGATATAAATAAAGTTAAAACTGAATTGGTTCAAAAGATAAGGATGGCATTTGAAAAAATATCAACTCAATACAAAGTATCAGCAAAACCTGTAGAGGTGGAAAACAAAACTGAAATGAAAGTTGAAAAAAGATTTATAAAAGTAAGTAAAACAGGTAAGATAGAAGCAGTAGTTATAGGTGCTTCTACTGGTGGACCAAAGGCAATATATACTGTGATTACAGCTTTACCAGAAAAATTAGGAGTTCCTGTATTTGTAGTACAGCATATGCCGGTAGGTTTTACTAAAGCTTTTTCAGAAAGACTTAATTCTAATAGTAAAATGCAGGTTGTAGAAGCAGCAGAAGGAATGGAAATAAAGAAAGATACAGTATATGTAGCTCAGGGCGGATTCCATATGGAAGTAGGTTTGGATAAAAAAATCCATTTGAATACGGAACCTACTATATGGGGTGTGCGACCAGCAGTAGACAAACTATTTATATCTGCATCGAAAGTGTATGGAGCTAATATCGTAAGCGCAGTGCTTACAGGTATGGGGAAAGATGGTGCACAAGGAATAGTAGAAATTAAAAAAGGTGGCGGTATGACTATATCAGAAGACAAATCTACATGTACTATATATGGTATGCCTAAAGCAGCTTATGAAACAGGTATGGTAGATATAGTATTACCAATACAAAATATAGCTAATGAAATAATAAAGGCAGTATCTGGAAACGGGAGGTAGACTTTATGGATATGGCTTCTTTTGAACAGTGGGTGCTTAAAGAATTTAATATAAATTTATCTGCGTATAAATCAAACCAACTGCATAGAAGAATAAATAGTTTAATGTCAAGGGTAGGAGCAAACTCTGTAGAAGAGTATATAACATTGTTAAAAAAAGATCCTGCACAAAAACAGAAATTTTTAGATTTTATAACTATAAATGTTTCAGAGTTTTTTAGGAATCCTGAAATATTTTCAGAGCTTAAGGACAAGCTTAAAGATGAACTGTTAAATAACAATAATTCCCTTAAGATATGGAGTGCAGCATGTTCTATAGGTGCAGAACCATATTCTATAGCAATGTATCTAGATGATCTTTCACCTATGGGTAGACACAAAATATTGGCAACAGATATAGATAATACTATACTAGAGAGAGCTAAAAGAGGTGAATATGTAGCTTCAGAAATAAAAAATGTAAAAAAACAATATTTAGATAAATATTTTGTACTAAAGGGCGATAAATATACTATAAGTTCTAAAGTAAAAACAATGATAACCTTTAAAAAACATGATTTGATACTTGAAAACTATGATAAAGATTTTGATTTGATTGTGTGTAGAAATGTGGTAATATATTTTAATCAGGATATAAAAGAACAAATTTATAAAAAATTTAGTCAATCATTGAAAAAGGGCGGATTATTATTCGTGGGAGCCACTGAAAGTATATATAATTATAGGGATTATGGGTTTGAAAAAGCTTCCACATTCATATACAGGAAGCTGTAAGGAGGGAATAAAATGGACACATCACAATACATGTCCATGTTTTTAGAAGAATCCATGGACAACTTACAAACATTGAATGAATCATTGCTTCAACTTGAACAAGAGCCAAATGATATAGATAAATTAAATGAAATATTCAGGGTAGCACATACTATAAAAGGTATGGCAGCTACTATGGGTTTTAATCAGATGGCAGAACTTACTCATAAAATGGAAGATGTGTTATCTGAATTTAGAGATGGTAAATTAGAGGTTACACAAAAGGTTGTAACCGTATTATTTAAATGTCTTGATACTTTAGAGCAGATGGTAAATAATATATCTGACGAAGTTCAAGAAGATATTTCCATAGATGGCATAATGAATGAACTTGGATCTATTAAGGAAAGCAGTGATGAAAATCAGGAACCTAAAAATAAAGATGAAAAAACCATAGAAACTCCACAAAAAACCAATGTTATAGAGCTAAATGAATACGATATTAATGTGGTAAAACAAGCTGAAGACAAAGGATTTAGATCATACGAAATAAGGATATTTTTAAGTGAAAACACACTTTTAAAATCTGCTAGAGCTTTCTTAATATTTAAAAGTCTTGAAGAGTGTGGAGAAATAATAAAATCTATACCAAGTGCAGAAGATATAGAAAATGAAAATTTCGATTTCGAAATAGGGTTGGTGTTTTTATCAACTAAGGATAAAGATGATATCTACAATACTTTAATGAATATATCAGAAGTAGATAAGGTGTCTATTGAGGATGTAAATGTAAAAGAAGAAAAAGCAAAAAGAATAGAAGTCCAAGCAACTGTTAATGAAATAAAAGTTAAAGTGGAAGAGCAAAAAAACAATATACAGCCAAAACCTGCAGTAACAAATGTTCCACGTAAGAACGTGGATGGTAACAGCAATAATAAAACAGCTAATAAAGAGGGGCACAAAAAAACTCATCAGTCTGTAAGAGTAGATCTTGAAAGATTAGATAAATTTATGAATATGGTGTCAGAATTAGTTATTCATAGAACAAGGTTAGAACAAATAAGCAGTAGCTACAGATTAAATGATTTAAATGAAACATTAGAGCAGGTGGCAAGAACTACTTCAGACCTTCAAGATTTGGTAATGAAGATTAGAATGTTGCCATTAGATACTGTATTTAATAGATTCCCAAGAATGATAAGAGACCTTTCACTAGAATTAGATAAGGATATGGAACTTATTATTCAAGGTGCAGACACTGAGCTTGATAGAACTGTAATAGATGAAATAGGCGAGCCTTTAATTCATTTAATAAGAAATGCAGCAGATCATGGTGTAGAGCCAAAAGAGCAAAGAGCTGCTAGTGGAAAAGATGCTGTTGGAAAGATAAAACTTATAGCTTATCAAGAAGGTACTAAAGCAGTAATAAAGGTAGAAGATGATGGAGCTGGAATAGATGTAGAAAGAGTTAAAGCTAAAGCAGAAAGAGTAGGCATAAGTGCAGAAGGTATGTCTGATAATGACATAAAAAACTTAATCTTTATGCAAGGATTTAGTACTAATGAACAAGTTACAGATATATCTGGTAGAGGCGTTGGTATGGATGTAGTAAAGACAAAAATATCAGCTCTTGGAGGTACTGTAGATGTAATAAGTGAGATGGGTAAAGGGTCTTCCTTTATAATAAGGCTTCCATTGACACTTCAGATAATTCAAGCTTTACTTGTTAAAGTTGGTGATGAAACTATGGCTATATCTTTAGGCTATATAGATAGAGTAATAGATTATAACGATAGTTTAGTGAAAATGACTAATAATAAAGAGGTTATAATATATAATGGTAATGTAATACCTCTTATAAGATTAAACAATAAGCTTGCTTTAGACAAATGTGATGAGGTTAAAAATTATATAGTAATAGTAAAGGTTGGAGAAAAAACTGTAGGACTTATGGTGGATGGACTGTTTGGACAAAAGGAAATTGTTATAAAGCCTCTTGGAAAAACACTACAAGGGCTAAAAGAATATATAGGCGCAACAATACTTGGAGACGGACTAGTAACATTGATACTAGACGTCGCAGCTTTAGTATAGGGAGGTAAATAGTATATGAGCTATCAAGACCTTACCCCAATACAGCTTGATGCACTAAGAGAAGTAGGAAATATAGGCACAGGAAATGCAGCCACAGCTCTGTCACAACTTATAAATAGAAAAGTGGATATGACAGTGCCAGCTATAAACATCGTACCGTTTGATGATATTTTTTCAAGCATAGGTGGCGATGAAATAGTTGTAGGAGTTATAGTTAGAGTTTTAGGAGAAACCCCAGGAAATATATTGTTTGTATTTGAAAAAGATACAGCATTAAATTTGGTAGAAACACTAACGGGTAAAAAGGAAGAGTATTTAAGTGAAATGGGTAATTCCGTAATATGTGAAATAGGAAATATAATATCAAGTTCATATATGAATGCTATATCAAGATTTACAGGTTTACCCATAATGCCTTCTGTTCCTGCAGTGACCTATGATATGTTAGGGGCTATACTATCTACAACATTTATAGAATCAGGACAGTTTGATGACTATGTACTTGACATAGAAACTGTGTTTGTACAAGATAATTCAGAAATAAGTGGTCAT
>CAZKOJ010000031.1:0-31232 GCA_964554365.1 uncultured Clostridium sp.
TGATAGAACAACTATCAGCGGGACCTGTTTCCTTGTCTGACACAAAATATACGTCACATCTTTGACTTGTTATTTTCTTTCATATGCCTAAATAGTATTTAAAATTAAGTGATTTTTCTGGCTTTCAAACTTCCCAGAATTTATATTTAATATCTTATCACCTAATAAATTAGCTTCTTCAATATTGTGTGTAACTAAAATCATATCTATATTACATAGCTTTTTTAACTGTAAAAATTCTTCATATACTATATTTTTAGTATTTGCATCTAGGGCAGAGAAAGGTTCATCTAAAAGTAGAACGTCAGGTTTTACAGATAAAGCTCTAGCTAGAGCCACCCTCTGTTTTTCACCACCAGATATTTGTTTTGGATATCTGTTTTTAAGATGATGAATATTAAAAGTTTCCATAATATAACCTATATAATCCGTATCTTTTAAATCTTTACATTGTAATCCAAACAATATGTTTTTTTCTATAGTCATGTTAGGAAAAAGAGCATAGTTTTGAAATACATATCCTATATTTCTATGTCTAATTTTTGTATTTATATTTTGAGAAGAAGAAAATATAGGTATTTTATTTATACATATTTCTCCTTTATCAGGAGTTTTTATACCAGATATACAATCTAACATAGTAGTTTTTCCAGAACCAGAAGAACCTTGTATCACTAAAACTTCTTTATCAATAGAAAAACTCACATCTAAATTAAAACAGTACATTTTTTTAAATATTTTAACATCAAGCATAATATCCACCTTAATGGCGTCTTCGAAGATATTTCTTTTCAGATGCCTAAAGAATTATTTGTAATTTCTTTTTGTCCATATGTTAAGACTATATATAAGTGTAAAGCTAAAAACTAAAACTATTAAAAAAAGTATGTTAGCAGTTCTAGTGTCACCACCTTCTACAGCAAAGTATATTGCTAAAGGAATAGTTTGAGTTTTACCAGGAATATTTCCTGCTACCATTAAAGTTGCACCAAATTCACCTAAGGCTCTTGCAAAGGATAAAACTAATCCGCTTACTATACCTGGTAAAGCTAATGGTAATGTAATATTAAAGAATACCTTAAGTTCACTTGCTCCAAGTGTTCTTGCAGCATTCTCATAAACTTTGTCTACATTCATAAAAGCACCCTTGCAACTTTGATACATTAAAGGTAGGGAAACTATAAAAGAAGCAATGGCAGCAGCTCCTAAAGTAAAAATTATATTTGTGTTAAAAGCATTAAAAAGAAATTTACCTAATACTCCTCTTTTGCCTAGTAAAATTAAAAGGCCGTATCCAGTAACAGAAGGAGGCAATACCATAGGTAAAATTATTAAAACTTCTAAGATATCTTTAAACTTAAAGTTGTATTTTGTAAATATCCTAGCAAGTACAACACCTACTATTAATGTGAAAATTGTAGAAACTAAGGAAACTTTTAAAGATATAATTATTGGACTTAATATCATTTGTAAAAACCTACTTTTCCTATTAATTTATGTATTATAAAATTTGTTAAATTTTATACTTATTTTTAGTTTAACGTAATAAGCTTTTTATGTAAATTGCTAAGTCTATATATTATATAGTTAAAAACAAAGAAAGGCTTATATAATAGGCAGTATATTCCTTGGATAACTTTATATAAAAAAAATAAACTGACAAATATTTTAAAAATATCTTAATTTGTTGTATTATATATTTATAATATTGTAGAAAGGGGAAATTATATTGCAAGGAAACACAGAAATAATTAACTCAATAGATAGAGCTTTGGATATTTTGATTTTATTATACAATGAGCAAAGAGAATTAGGTGTTACAGAAATAGGATCTTCTTTAGGATTATATAAAAGCACAGTATATAGAACATTAGCAACTCTTGAAAATAAAGGTTTTGTTCAGCAAAATTCCGATAATGGTAAATATTGGTTGGGAGTTAAACTTTATGCACTAGGTATGGTTGTAGGAGAAAATATGCCATTAAAGCATATTATACAACCTTATGCTAAATCCATTTCAGAAAAATTTAATGAAGTGGTGAATGTATCAATGCTTGATATTAATTGTGAAAAGTATCCTAGAAGTATTTTAATTTTAAAAGAGGAAAGTCAAAGCCAAGTATTAAAAGTAAATCCAGCAGTTGGTTCAAGTAGTGAATGCTACTGTTCAGCAGTAGGTAAATGTTTATTGGCTTTCTCATCAAAAGAAATAATAGAAAGATATAAAGAAGCAGAATTTTCTTTGTATACTAAAAACACTATACAAAGTTTTGAACAATTATTAGTAGAATTAGATGACATTAGAATAAAAGGGTATGCCATGGATAGTGAGGAACAAGAAATTGGATTGACTTGTGTAGCTTCACCTATTTTGGATAAGAACGGGAAAGCCATTGCAGCTATTAGTATATCAGGACCTACAGCAAGAATTAAATCTAGAGATATTGAAGTAATTATTAAAGAATTAAAAACTACCTCAGATAAAATATCTATTTTATTAAAATAATTAATATGTCTAAAATAAAACTAATATGAGAATAAGAGAAAATCGAAGGAAATTCAGAAAATTAAAGCAATACATGTAATTCATCATATATATAGGGGGAGATGTGCATTGCAATAATATAATTGCAATGATATACTATCGCCGTAAATATAATTTTACAAAATTATATTCTATAATAATCTGTTATAGAAAGTGTTTTGTAAAATTTTTATTTATGAAATTAAGGGAACGACGTTTCTTACAATGGAACGAAAATATTATTCTAAGTGAAGAATTGAATTAAATAATAAATAATATTGGGGGGAGTTAAAGTGAAATTTGCAAATCGTATGGGGCAATTAAAGCCTTCAGATATTCGTGAAGTGGGAAAAATGGTAATGCCAAGACCAGGAACTATATCATTTGCAGGTGGTTTGCCAGATCCTAAGTTGTTTCCAGCCAAAGAAATGAGAAGTGTAGCTGAGTATAAGATTCGTAGAGATTTGATGATCAAAGTAATAAAAGAAGAATTTCCAGCTGAAGTAAAATATTATTATCCAGAAGGTGGTATGTTTGTTTGGGTTGAACTTCCAAGTCATGTAAATACAAGAGAATTGTTGAAAAAGGCTATAGATAAAAAAGTTGCATTTGTACCTGGAGGTTCATTTTATCCTGATGGAAAATGCGAAAGCGCATTCCGTATAAACTTTTCTAATATGGAAAGAGATAAAATAGTTCAGGGAATGAAGATATTAGCTGAGCTGCTAAAATCAGAATTGTAATTGAAAAACTTTATTTTTTTAATTATAATTAGGAACAACGTTCCTATAGATGGAACGAAGCCAAAGTTATGCTTTACATGTATAGCTAATGCAATAAATTTATTTTAACTATATATAATGATATTCTTCAAAATACTAAGATAAGGAGAGATTATTCAATGAGGGTATTAGCTATTAATCCAGGTGGAACATCTACTAAAATTGCTGTTTATAAAGATTATAATATATTGTTCAAGAAAACAGTAACACATTCAGCAAAGGATTTGAAAAATTACAAAAGAGTTTTTGATGAATATGAATATAGACTCCATATAATTCTTAAAGCTTTAGATGATGAAAATATAGACATTTACAGTCTTTCAGCTGTAGTTGGCAGAGGAGGATTATTAAAACCTATAGAGGGCGGCATATATAAAGTAAACGATTTAATGATAAAACATGTAAAAAACGCCATAAATGGTGAGCATGCATCCAATCTTGGTTGCGTTTTGGCTAAAAATATTGCTGATAAAGCTTCCATACCTTCATATGTTGTAGATCCGGTATCTGTTGACGAGTTTGAACCTGTTGCTAGAATAACAGGAATTTCAGATATAGAAAAGGCTAGTTGGCTACATTCATTGAATCATAAAGCTGTAGCTCGAAAAGTAGCAGAAAAAAAGGGGAAAAAATATGAAGAATTAAACTTGGTGGTAGCCCATCTTGGTTCAGGAGTATCCATTGCTGCTCATAAAAAGGGAAAAGCAGTGGATGGCGGTGCTGGAAGGGTAGATGGAGCTTTCTCACCAGAAAGAAGTGGATCACTTCCTATTTATCCATTAATACAATTATGTTATTCAAATAAATATACCTACGAAGAAATGGTTGATAAAGTCAGCTCCGTAGGTGGAATGTATGACTATTTGAAGACAAAAGATATACAGATAATTGAAGAAATGATTGATAAGGGAGATGAAAAAGCAAAGTTAATATTAGATGCATTTGTTTATCAATGCGGCAAGGAAATTGCTGCACAAGCTGCAGTTTTATTAGGTCAGGTTGATTATATAATCATAACTGGAGGGATTGCATTCTCTAAAACAATAACTGATAATATCTCCGCAATGGTTAAATTTATAGCTCCAGTTATAGTAGTTCCAGGGGAAGAAGAATTAGAATCCCTTGCAGCGGGTGCACTTAGAGTACTTTTAGGAAAAGAAAAGTCAAAAGAATATAAATAATAGTAGTTGAAGGGATGAATGATATGTTTAGAAAAAAAGGAAAAGAAAAATTTGAAGAAATAAATACGAAAGCATTTAAAATGGGATATGACTTTATATAAAGAAATAATTTGTTATAGTTGTTAGTATTTTTGCTGACTTGTTAAATGAAGAAACTTAAAAACTATAATTTGTAATAATTAATATTGTAATAAACTTTATTTTGGAGGGAAAAATATGAATAAAAAGGTTAAGGTTTTATATTCTATATTAATACTGGGATTATGTTGGTCAGTATTGTATTTGATTCCATTTATACAATATGTGTTCTATGATCCTTTTAAAGAAATGTTAGGTTGCACTAATGGTCAGCTTGGAATGTTAATGACTATTTATGGCTTAGGTAATTTTTATGGATGCCCTATAGGTGGGTGGATTGCTGATAGGTTTAACTATAAGAAAGTGTATGTAGCATCCCTCTTAGTGAATGCTGTATTAGGTTTTATTTTTGTATTAAAGCCCACCTATTCTGTTGCATTAGTTATGTGGGTAGGTTTTTCAATAGCAAGTTTAATCATGAACTATCCTGCTCATATTAAAATTGTAAGAGGATTAGTTTCAGATGAAGACCAAGGAAAAATATTTGGTATAAATGAAACTTGTATTGGGATAGGAAATATTATTTTCAATGCTATAATGATGTTTTTATTTGCTCATTTTCTTAAAGGAACAAACGGTATTAAAGCAGCTATACTGGGCCTTTGTGTAATATCTGTTATTCTTAGTGCAGCAGCATGGTTTGTAATAGATGACCCATATAAAAACAATAATGAAAAAGGGGATAACGAAGAAGAGGAAGCTAAAATGACTATGTCTGATTATGTTTCCATAATAAAAAACCCTAGAACATGGTTAATAGCAGTATCTATTTTTTCAGTATATTCTTTTTTAACTACTATGTCATATTTTACTCCATATTTTACAGAGGTGTTGGGAGTAAGTGTTACTTTTTCAGGTGTAGTAGCTATAATAAGAACATATGTAATGACACTAGTTGGAGCACCTATTGGTGGTCTTTTAACAGATAAATTAAAATCTCCTTCTAAGGTTTTATTTGGTGTAAATGTTATAGGAGTAATAGCATTGATTATACTTTTAAATTTAAGTAAGTCTACACCAATAAGTGTGTTAATAGTGTTGACTCTTGGAATGGCTCTTATGGTGTATATAGGTAGAGGAGCTTATTATGCGGTTATAACAGAACTTAAAGTTCCTAAAAAATATACTGCATCTACAATAGGTATTGCTGCAGCATTAGGTTTTTCACCGGATATTTTTCAATTCTTATTATTCGGAAAATGGCTTGATCAATATAAATCAGTAGGATATACATATATGTTTATGTATCAGTTAGTTGTATTGGTTATAGGTGCAATAGTTGCTTTAACAGTATTAAAAATAAAGAATAGGGTAAATGTTGGCGATAAAACTATAGAAGAAGTAAATATATTAGAAAGTTAATTAAAGAAGGAGTAATATAATGAAAACAGAAATATTAAAAAATTTACAACCAGTTGAAGTATTTAAATATTTTGAAGAAATTTCAGAAATTCCAAGAGGATCAGGAAATGAAAAGGAAGTTAGCGACTACTTAGTAGGATTTGCAAAACAACATAATTTAGAAGTAATTCAGGATGAAGCATTAAATGTTATTATTAAGAAAAAAGCAACTCCGGAATATGAAAATAGCCCAACAGTTGTTATTCAGGGGCATATGGATATGGTATGTGAAAAAAATGGAGTTACTAAGCATGATTTTACAAAAGAGTCATTAAAATTGAAAATAGTAGATGACATGATTTATGCAGAAGGAACAACACTGGGAGCGGATAATGGAATAGCTGTTGCTATGGGATTAGCACTTTTAGCTTCAAAGGAAATTGATCATCCAGCCATAGAATTAGTTCTTACAGCTGCTGAAGAAACAGGAATGGATGGAGCAATGAAGCTAGATCCTAAAAATTTAGATGGTAGAATTCTTATGAATATAGATTCGGAAGACGAAGGAACATTTTTTGTAAGCTGTGCTGGGGGTCCTACAGTAAAAACAATTATACCTGTAATTTGGGAAGAAGTAGACCAAAATTTAGTTCCATATGCAGTAAGAATTAGAGGATTAAAGGGCGGTCACTCAGGAATGGAGATTGACAAAGGGAGAGCAAATTCAAATAAACTTATGGGACGTATTCTTATGACACTTAGTGCAGAAGTGAATTTTAGTGTTGCTTCATTAAATGGAGGATTAAAATATAATGCTATCCCACGTGAAATGGATGCTGTAATACTAATTAAACCAGAAGATAAAGCAAAAGTGTCAGAAAAGCTTTCAGAATTAGAAAATGTATTCAAAAATGAATTTAGAACATCAGAACCACATTTAAAAGTAGAATTTGAAGTAGTAACAGAAAAAGTTTCAAAAGTATTTTCAACAGAAACTATGAGTAAAACAATAAACTACTTATACCTTGCGGAAAATGGAATTAATTCTATGAGTATGGATATTGAGGGATTAGTTGAAAGTTCATTAAGTCTTGGCGTAGTAATAACTAAAGAAACTGAAATAGAATTTATAAGTTTAATTAGGAGTTCTGTAAAAAGCTTATATATGGAGATATTACAAAGAATAGATGCTTTAGCAAAACTTATTGGAGCAAAAATTGTTATTCAATCAAATTGCCCTGAATGGACATACAATCCTAACTCAAAAATAAGAACAATCTGTGAAGAAGTTTATAATAAAATGTATGGTAAAAAACCAGAAATAACTGCAATTCATGTAGGTCTTGAGTGTGGCATATTTAATGAAAAGTTTAATGGTGAAATGGATATAATATCTTTTGGACCTAATATTTATGATATACATACTCCAGATGAACATATAAGTATTTCATCTGTTAAAAGGTCATGGGATTTCTTACTAGAAGTATTAAAAAGTGTAAAATAAATTTTTAGGGATAGTTACTTATTAATTTATATTGTGTAATCTTAAATTTCCCCTGTTACTCTTAAATTTTTTAGCTTTATTTGTAAAAAATTTATATGATTATGTCTATTTTAGCTGAAAATTTAATAAAAATAGGATAAAATATAAAAGTAAATAAAATATAAAGAATTGCTAACGGGGGAGACTTTCTAAATGAAAAAAGGTAAGCTAAATCTGTGTTTATACTTAATTGTTGTATGCTATGTATTATTTTTTTCTCAAATAAAAGTGTGTGCAGCAGAACAAAAAAAACATTTGTTGATTTTAAACTCTTACAGTCAAGGATATAAATGGACAGACGATATATTAAAGGGCATAAATCAGTCATTAAAAGGTGGTAGGGAAAAGTTATTTATAGATACAGAATACATGGATGCTAAAAGAAGATATGACAGTGAATATTTTCATAAACTATATGAGCTTTATGAATACAAATATAGAGATAGAAAGTTTGACGCTATTATATGTACTGATAATGATGCTTTAAATTTTTTGTTAAAATATGGACAAGAACTTTTCCCAAACACACCTGTAGTGTTTTGCGGTATTAATAACTTTAATGAAGAGTTGATAAAGAATAGTGAATTATATACGGGAATATTAGAAAATGTGGATTATAAAAAAACCATAGATTGCGCATTGAAAATAAATCCTAAAATCAATAAAATAGTAGTACTTTCAGATAAAACTACCACTGGTGCTCAAAACGCTCAGCTTGTAAAAAGTTTAACTAGTGAATACAAAAATATAAATATTACACTTTGTGATTATATGGATATTAACCACGTAGAAAATGAAATATCACAATTAAAAAATAATAGTATTGTTTTAATTATGGCTACTGGAGAAGAAATTTATGGGAAATACATTCCAGTTCAAGAGTTTGCTAAAATTGTAGTTGGAAAATCGCCAGTTCCTGTATATAGTTTATGGGACTCTGATTTAGAAAATGGTGTGTTAGGCGGAATGGTTACTAGTGGATTTAATCAAGGGAAAGTAGCCGGAAAACTAGCTAAAAAAATATTGTCTGGAAAAAAACCTTCAGAATTGGCTATAGTAAAGAAAAATACAAATAAATATATGTTTGACTATAGTGCTATGAATCGATATGGCATAAAGGCTTCTGATTTACCAGAAAAAAGTACTATTATAAATAAACCTTCTGTAGGATATAATGTACCTAAAATATATGTTTTTTATGGACTGGTAATCTTAATAATAGTGTTATTTATAGTTAACTATATATTAGTGGTAAATATATCAAGACGTGAAAAATCAGAAAAGCTTCTTAGAGAAAGTGAAGAGCAATATAGAAGATTATTTGAATTATGTCCAGATTCTATTTTGGTTGACAAGGGAGGAATTATAAAGCTTGCGAATAAAGCTTCATTAAAGCTTTTTGGTGTGAATGATTATGAACAGTTAATTGGAAAAAGATTAATTGATTTTGTACCTAAAAGTTACTATAAGGATTTTATTCAGTCAAGAATCTTTATAAAAAATAAAGAATACAATGGTGTACTTAAAGAAGGAAAAATAATTAGAGAAGATGGCACAATGACATGTATAGAGTCTTCTAATACTTTTTTTCCTTATAAGGGTGAAAATATGATTTTAACTGTCAAAAGAGATATAACGGATAGAAAACGACTTTTAGAGGCACTAGAACATGATAAAATTAAAACTGAATTTTTTTCTAATATCTCTCATGAACTTAGAACACCTTTAAATGTAATACTAAGTGCTATACAACTATGGGAACTTTATGAAAAGAACCAAGGTAATAGTATAGTAACGGTAAAAAAATATAAATACATTAATATAATGAAGCAAAATTGTTTTAGGCTGCTTAGATTAATAAATAATTTGATTGATATTACTAAAATTGACTCTAATTATTTGAAAGCTAATTTTAAAAATCATAATATAATAAATTTAGTAGAAGATATAACTTTATCTGTAGCAGATTATATAGAAAATAAAGACTTAAATTTAATATTTGATACGGAAATAGAAGAAAAAATAATAGCTTGTGATCCAGATAAAATAGAAAGAATAATATTGAACCTTCTTTCCAATGCAGTAAAGTTCACTAATCCTGGAGATAGTATTTATGTAAACATATATGATAGAAATTCTAGTATTATAATTTCAGTAAGAGATACAGGAATAGGTATTCCTAAAGATAAACTAGAAATAATATTTGAAAGGTTTAAACAAGTGGATAAATCCCTCTCAAGAAATAAAGAAGGAAGTGGAATTGGGCTGTCTCTGGTAAAATCTTTTGTGGAAATGCATAGTGGAAGTCTTGCTGTGAAAAGTGAATATGGTAAAGGTAGCGAATTTATCGTAGAGTTACCAACCAAATGTATTCCAAAGAATAATAGTGTAGTTGATTATGAAGAAACTAAAAAAGAAAGCTATGTTGAAAGAATTAACATTGAATTTTCAGATATATATGAGTAACAAAAAATAAGGTATCTGAAAGAAAATAACAAGTTGAAAATAGACCAAAATACAGACAAGTTATTTTTTGAAGATGCATAAGCATACTCAAAGTAAAATTTAGAGTGAACAGAAGCTTAATGTATTATGTAGAAAAACTTATAGTGAATTTAGAAGCATTAGGACTTCTTAATAAACGGACGGTTCTTCAAATAATATATTCTAACCTAGGACACTCTAAATTTGTGCCATAATATGCTTATTTTTGGAAAGTTCCATATACCAATGGTTTGTAATCTTTCACCATAACATTACCTTTACATATAACTGTGTGAATTCCTAATTTTTTATCTAGCATTAATAGGTCTGCAGGGTATCCTTCTTTAATTTTCCCTTTTTCTTTAAGTTTTAAAAATTTAGCAGGGGAAGATGTTAAAGGAATAAGAGCTTCTTCTATAGATATATCATTTTCTACACACTGTCTTATAGTATCCATATTTGTAGAAGGAAGGCCTATTTTTAAAGATAATAGTTTGCCCTTTTGATCAAATATAGGCATACTTCCACCAGAATCTGAACTCATAGTAATATGATAAGGAGAAATACCCTCCTTAAGCATAGTCTTATAAACTTCAAATGCATATATGGCACTATCACCCTCAGGTTTAATCCCCGTAGTTATATCTACGAAACCACCGTTTTTAGCGTATTCTATAGATTGTTTATAAACTAAGTCATTTCTATTTACATGAGTAGGAAGTAAATTTTCATAAGGTATTTCAGAGTTTTCAACCATATTAAAAATAGGAGTAAGACCTTTTTTACCATCTCCTACATGCATATGTAGAACACCACATTTGCCTGACAACATGCCTCCAACTCTAGTTTCACTGGCAAGGTGAACTAAATCATCCTCAGAGGGATGGCTAGATCTATGATCTGATATAGCAATTTCACCTACACCTATTATTTTATCTACAAGAACAATATCACCTCTAGCACTATCTGTTATTGTTCTAGTGGGCATTTGGTAGCATCCAGTCCAACAATATGTACTTATACCTTCTTCATCAAGGCTTCTAGCTTTTGCAATGAGGTTTCCCATACTTCTTGTGGTACCATCAGTACCTAATAATCCAACACAGGTACTAATGCCATTAAGTGTGAGATCAGTAAGATTAAGTTCGGGTGCTCTTGTTGTAAAACCACCTTCACCACCACCTCCAGTAATATGTACGTGTAAGTCGATAAGTCCAGGTGTTAATATAAATCCATCTCCATTTATTATCTGAATTTCAGGAAAATTTTTATCTGGTATACATATTTGATTAGATATATAAGCTATTTTATCAAAGCATATAAGGACATCTTTTTTACCTAACGATTCAGGGGAAAAAATTTCTATGTTTTTTATTAATATCATACTGAACAACTCCTTTAAATATCTAGTGTACAAAGTAATAAGTTCACTATATTTATTATACCTACTAAGGCTTGTTTATTATACTATTCATATAATAAAATAAAACTATTATGTTAAAATATATAATAATTAAATTTAGTTAACATTGTAAATTTATAGTTTTTATTATAATATTGTGATGTAGTTTTATTAATATACATAATATTTCAGGAGGTAAACCTATGTTTTTTATAGGAATATTTGGAGTTGAAGATAAGCAAAAAGAAATAAAGAAAGTTCGCAGCGTATGTTGTAAAGGCTGTAATGAAAACATTCTTACTTTGGTTAAAGAGTTTTCTTTTTTTCATATATTTTTCATACCACTTTTTAAATGGAATGAAAAATATTTTTTAATATGTAATAATTGCAATGCTATTTATGAAATATCTAAAGAAAAGGGAATGGGAATGGAACATGGAGAAGATATAGAAATTACTTATTGGGATTTAAAGTATATGGAACAGGTATATCATGAAGGATATGCTCAGTTAAAATGTAAAAATTGTGGAAAAGCTATAGAGTCTAATTTTGAATTTTGTCCTTATTGTGGTGAAAAACGAAAGTAAGGCACATTGAAAAAATAACTAGTCAATCTGCTAGTCTATTTTCTTTCATATGCCTAATTAAAAATATAAGGATAAAATAATTTTTAAAAGTAGAATTTTATAATAAAACAAAGAATTATGTTGACATATAAAATAAAATAGATTATTATAGTATATGTGCTTAAAAACACGCAAAACAAAAGATGAATAAGGCCCCTTGGTCAAGCGGTCAAGACACCACCCTTTCACGGTGGTAACAGGAGTTCGATTCTCCTAGGGGTCACCATAAGTAAAACCTGTAAACAATGTTTACAGGTTTTTTAATTTTAATTAACAGTTTCTTTTTCCACCAGCAGGTATTATATTGAATCCTTTTCCGAAGAAACCTTTTGTGTAAACTATTTTAGAATTGTCAAACAAGTAATCTGAATCTGCTTCAACAATAAAATTAATCCCATCTATTACAGTAGATACATCATCTTCTCTTTGCTCATCCAGAGCCACGCCTAGAATAGGACCTCCTCAGCCAAAACCTTTAACTATAAGTCTAACTGCAGATTTATTTTTTGTGTTTAAGTTTTCTTTTAAGGCTTTTTTTGTATTTTCATCAAAAATTATATTCATTGCAAACCTCCATTACCCATACGGGGTATAAGTATTATTTTTAATAATTATATTATTTAATTTTCCTTTTGTCAATAAAATTATGCGAAATAAGAACAATTATTATAATAAGTTAGCTATAAAAGAACATAATATTAGGTAGGATGTTAATTTACATTATTAGTATGAAGAGGTGTTAAAATTATGAAAAAAACATATGTAGAAAATATAACTGCAGGAAAAAAAGTAAAAGATTCATTTATGATAATGAAGAAAGTTTATAGAGAGGGTATAAATACTATAGCGTATATAGGGGATAGAACGGGAGATATAAAATCATCTATTGAAGATAAATTAGATTTACTTAATAAAGGTGATGTTATAGATATTAAAGGCGTTTTTACTAATATATTAGAAATAAAGGAGTTTACAAAAATTGAAGACTATGTTTTACAAGATTATCTACCAGCTGTAGAGAGACCCATAGAAGAAATTATGAAAGAGCTTGAGGAAATGTCAAAAGAAGAATTTAAGACTAAAGAATGCAAGGCACTTAATGATTATTTCTTTAATAATGAAGAGTTTTTACAAGAATTTAAAAAAGGCATAGGTGGTGTAAGTCAACATCATAATTATATAGGCGGATTAGCAGAACATACTTTAAATGTAATGTATCTTTCAAAAATCATGTGCTATAGATATAATTGTAGAAATAAGGAATTGGCAATAATAGCAGCAAAACTGCACGATATAGGTAAAATACAAGAATATAATGTAAATGGACCTTTTTCATTTTCCTTAAAAGGTGAAATGGAAGGTCACATTATAATTGGTATATCAATGATAGAAGAAGCTTTTAATAGCAATAAAGATTTATATAGTGATGACTTTAAACAGAGGATAAAAGGATGTATAGTGCAGCATCACGGTAAGTTAGAATACGGTTCTCCTAAGAAACCTAATACACAAGAAGCGTTTATAGTGCATTTTGCAGACTATATAGATGCGAATTTTAATAAAATAGAAATTGTTAAAAGAGGGGTAGCTGAAAATACTTGGACAGAATATGATAGGAGAATTGATGGGAAAATTTATGTTTAAATAAAAGACATGATTAAAATTAAATATGTATAAAATAGAGTACGGCTGTTTTCATATTGTTAACCCTACTCTATTTTTATATCTAAAGGGTATCTTTTAGTACTCTAATAGCATTTTTAAAGAATATCTTTTCAATATGATCTTCTGAAAAACCGCTATGTTTAAGCTGCCATGACAATTTACTCATTTGACCTATATTACTGATCTCAGAGGGTAATTTTACACCATCAAAATCAGAGCCAATAGCTATGACGTCCAATCCGCCTATATTTCTAATATGTTTTATATGAGTTATCATATCCTCTACTGTAGCAGGTATATTTTCACCTAGAAAGGATTTCTCAAAATTTATACCCATTATTCCACCTTTTTCAGACAATGTCTTTATCATATGATCTGTAAGATTCCTAGGATGATTAGTTATGAACCTTGCATTAGAATGTGAAGCTACAAATGGCTTTCTTGAAAGTTTAGCTACATCGTAAAAACCAGCATCAGATAAATGAGAAACATCTATTATCATAGATAAATTATTCATTTCATTAACCACTTCTTGTCCGAAATCAGTTAATCCCTTTGACATATATGATTCTTTACAGTTAGGGAAACCAAGCTCATTAGGAAAGTTCCAGGTAAGAGTAATTAATCTTACACCTAATCTATGAAAATTTCTAACATTGTATATGTTGCCATTAAGTGCTTCAGCACCTTCTATAGTAAGAAAAGCAGACATTTTATTCATGGTTCTATTTTTCGTTATATCATCATAGTTTGTAGCCAAGTTTATATAATCATTATTTTTTTTAAGCTCTACATAAAATTTATCTAACATTTCAAGGCAAGTATCTAAAGGATTATTTGTTTCTTCTAAATTTATATATAGGGCAAAAAATTGTGCTAGAGAACCAGAGTTTTTCATTTTTTCTATATCTACACTTAAGTTGTTTTTGTATAAATTCAGGTTATTCTTTAAGAGTTCATAGATTGTGTCGCAGTGAAAGTCTATTAAATTCATAAAATCCCCCCATTAAGCTAAAATATAGTTATCCTATGGCTACTTATTTCTAAGGGGTATATTCACCAGAAACACCTCTAACTGAAACTTCACCAGAAATGACTTTTTCAGTACTGCCATCTTTAAGCTGTACTATTAATTGACCATGCTCATCTAAATCTAATGCTCTTGCAATGGTTTCTTTTTGCCTATTTATAATTTTAATTTCTTTTCCAATTAGTATAGAATTTTCTCTACATATAGATATAGAAGTTGTTATAGCATCTTCATTTATAAATTCCTCATATAATTCCTCAAAATTATTAAGTAAAATACCTACAAACTCTTTTCTCTTTATGTAAGTTTTTGTTTCTATGCTTATAGAAGTAGCTTTGTTTTTTAATTCTTCAGGGAAATCTTCTTTATCTATATTTGCATTTATACCTATGCCCATAACTACATAGTTAACTTTGTTTAATTCCCCACTCATTTCTGTTAAAATACCACAAATTTTTTTGTTGTTTAATATTATGTCATTAGGCCATTTAATAGAAGCCTTTATATTAAAGCTTTGGCAAGTTTTTATAACAGCAGCAGCGCCTATTTGAGTAATGGTTGGTACTCTTAAAGGTTCAATATCTGGTCTTAGTATAATAGACATCCAAATACCTTTGTATTTAGGGGATATCCAAGTTCGTCCTAAGCGACCTTTACCAGAAGTTTGTTCTTCACTTATTATTACAGTACCATGAGCTGCATCATCTAAAGCTAATTCCTTTGCTTTTATATTTGTGGAGTCTATACTTTGAAAATATAATATATTTTTACCTATATATTTTGTACTTAGATTTTCATGTATTTCTTCAAAAGAAAGTAGATCAGGAGAAGAAATAAGTTTATATCCTTTTTTAGACATAGAATCTATTCCATAACCTTCGCTTTTAAGAATATTTATATATTTCCATATAGCTGTACGACTTACACCTAAATATTCACTAATTAACTGCCCAGATATGAAATTTTTTTCGTTTTCTTTTAATAAATGAAGTATTTTGTTTTTCATGAAATTCACCTCAACCCATCCATATTGCCCCATACATTATACTATAAAATAGATAAAAGCAACAAGGTCTTTGTTTAAGGAGAAAAATTATTTGGTTTCTTAAACAAAGATCTTGTCGCTAGTACATAGTTTTTATATACTTATACATTATGAGATAATTTTGAACGCTTAGTGAATTTTTTTCCATTAGAATGAGAACCTATTTTTTCACCATCTATTATACCGATGTCTTCACCGTCTTTAGGATACATTTTTCTAATTTCGGCATTAGATTTAGGATCGGTTTTCATATGACTTTTATTATTATCCATAAATACCTCCATATAAAATAAAGTTACATTAATAATTTTCCACAATATCATTAAATATATTCAGTAAAATAAATAATTATAAAATCAAATTTAGGGTTAATTGGTTGTAATGTTAAGTTAGCTTTAATTTAGTATTAAATGGGGAAAAAATATCTAAAAACCACTATAATTTTTCGCGGGAAAAAGTTATAATTAGTTTAGGAACTTAATAATTAAATAGGGGGGGCTCTTATGTTAAACGGTAAAAAGATTCGTGAGATAAGATTAGATCTAGGTTATACTACTCTGGATATCCAGAATCTTACTAAAAATCCGAGGTATGAGACTTCAATTTCAAAATCTTATTTAGAAGAGTTAGAAAGAGGGGATAAATTAAATCCAAGTTTTCAAAAAGTAGTTGTTCTTTCCAAAATTCTAAGATGTAAGGTAGATGATTTAATATTAAGTGCCTAGTAGAAATTAAATTAATATAATATAAAAGGTGGTAGTTTCTTAATATAACTACCACCTTAAATTTTACTGTAAATGTTCGCAGAGTTTATCAATAGTGTTTTCAGGATCATAATAAAATTGACTCTCACGTAATATAAAGAAATTCCATCCAACCCTTTGAAGCGTTATACGTCTATTAAGAGTTTCTTCCCAATTTGAACAAAATGCACTATTTTCCCCACAGCAATCTACTGCTATTCTATTTTTAGTACCCTCTACTACAAAGCTTATTTTATACTTACCTATTTTTACATCAGATTTAACCTTGTACCCTCGGCTTTGTATCATATGGAATACATCGCTTTTAAATCCAGATACTAATAAATTAGTTCCTTTTTCATACTGCAATGCCTTTTTCTCACTATTTAAGCAATAGCTTAAAAGATAAGATCTTACACATTTTGAATTTAAGTCCTCTATGTCTATACTGTGAAATAAGAACATTTGATTTCGAGCACGACTTGCAGCTACATTAAATCTTCTTATATCAGATTCCTTAGTCAAAGCTGTGAATTTAGCATTGTTAGCAATAACTAAAGATAAGAACATAATATCCCTTTCATCACCCTGGAAAGAATAGGCATCACCGCATATTATTCTTCTCTTTATCATTTCTTCAATGCCCAATCGTTCCTTAAGCATATTTTCTATAAGTTCACTTTGGGATTCCCCTAAAAGAGATATAACTCCCATAGTCATATTTTCATAGTTTTCATCTTCACAGCATTGAACTATCATGTCTACTAAAGCCATTGCTTCTTTTTCATTTGTATTTTTAGATGAATCTTTAAATCCATCAACTACTTTAATTGCACAAACAGCAGGTGTAAAACACTCATGAGATTCAGGACATCTTAGTGGTATAATTTCTCCAGAATAACACAAATCATTGCTAAATCCTATTATGTCAGGAGCACATCTAAAGTGTTCCTTTAGTACTAATCGACTTGGGAATACTCTAAGAGCTGTATGGTAAAGACTAGTTTTTAAGTCAAACCATTCACTATGCGGCACATCCTTTAGATATCTATAAATTAAATTTTCTACCATTTCATTATCTTTACCTATAGCTTCTGGACTTATTTGACACTCATCACCTACAATAACAGCTCTTTTGCCTCTAAGCAGTGCAGTTATTGCTGAAATATCACTTTGGCTGCTTTCGTCAACTATTACCACATCAAACAAATCATTTTCTAGTTTTATGTTTTCTATGACTTTATTTAAAGGCATAATCCAAACTGGAATAACACCCTTACAGTTTTCCATTTCTTTTTGTGCTAATCGTCTGTACTTTGCAGCTTGTTTGCCAGTACCTTTACCAATTCTCTTTATGGACTCCATCCAAGTGAAAAGGCTTCTTTTTTGAGATTCAGTGGTACGGATAATTTGGTTGTACCATGTTTTCTTGGCTACTATTTCTTTTATTAACATAGTTTCTCTTAGCTTTTCAGCCTCAATATCTCGCTGTATTTGCTCAGGTTTTAGTTTGTATATTTCAGCTAAAAGTGAACTACCAGCTTTCCATTTCCATGCATCATCCCAATTTTTATAGGTATCTTTTAGGGAATTAGTTTCCCACTGGGACAAAAGGTTTTTAGTAAGCAAAGGACATGTATCTTTAAGTTTGCTTAAGGATCTATTTATATTATCTCCAGTATCCCTTATTTCTTTAAGCTTCCATAATTCATCGTATAGTTTTCTAATTTTTACCTTGTCATAATCTGATAGCCAATCAGCTGCTTGGTCTAAAAATTCATTTTTAATAAATAATTTTCTAATAGCTTGTAAGTCTTTATTTAAGTGTTCATATTCTTGTATATATTTTACGGATTGAAATACTTTTATTATATAATCATAGTCTTGTTTTCCGTATAAATTTAATTCAATAGGGAATTTAGTGTTAGCTAGTAATTTTTTAATAACATTTGAATAGGATTCTTCCCAGTTGATTATTGTTTCTATTTGAGTTACATTTTCAGATATAGTATTTAAAAGGTTACTATCACAGTTAGTTATTACTTTGCCGCCATATTCTTTTACTGTATTGTTCCATAAGGTTTTAAGATTTCTTTCTGAAATTTCTTTTTCTATAGCCTTATTAAATATGTCACACTGCTCTTTAGTGTTTAAAGGTCTATAGTCAACTTCACACTCTTGTAAAATATAACTACAGTTACTATGAAATAATTTAAATATAGCGCCAGGCTTTCCTTTGGAATTAATATGTTTATATACTATATCAAAATCACTTTGAAGCTTAGTTATATCCACACCAGGTGGAAATTTTATGTTATGTGAATTTAATATTTGTTTTATAACACTTAACTGTTTTACATAATTATTTAAATTAACAACTATATCTTTCCAAAAGTCTCTAGAAGCATCAGTTGAGTAATAAGATTTTAATATAGATTTAAGCCAACTGCCTTCTATTTCTTGGATTTTATCTTTAGCTTTTATAATAAATTTTAAAAGTTCATCTAGTTCAATATCGTCATTTTCTATATGGCATAATTCTATATTTCTTTTATACTCTTCTAAACGTAATTCTAATGACTTCATCTTATCTAATTTTTCTGCAAGTTCCTCGTAAGGGGGAAGTTTGTACAATAAATCTTTTACTTTATTTAATTTATCTATATGTTCCTTTTTATTTTCGTTCATAAGTTTTATAAGAGTATTAAATTCTTGCTCAGTTAAAGAGCATCTAGTTTTAATTTGTATATTATCATCTATCCATGAATATTTATGTTTGTTTCCTCTAATCCATTTTGCTAACTCTGTAAGGGTAAAAGTTTCATTTTTATAATTAACAGTTTTATTTTCGAAGGACTCAGCTTCTTTTAAGTCATTCATAAGATTTTCTATATTTATCCTACATCTTTTTAATTGTTCCTCTAAAGGATCTGTTTCACTTAAAAGGGTTTCAGGATTAGTAGATAAATTTTCTGTTATTTTTCTTACAGATTCATCTAAATCTTTTAAAGCTTTGGTGTCATTACCTAAGAGACTTATACATAAGGATCTTATTTCTTCTGGTATTTTATCTGATAACACCTTTAAAGCCTTGTCAGTTTGACTTGTAACAAGAACTCTTTTTCCATGAGCCATAAGATGACAAATTAAATTGGCTATAGTATGACTTTTACCTGTGCCAGGAGGACCTTGTACAACTACACCAAAGTTATTAGCAAGTCTTTTAGTTATTTCCTTTTGCTCTTCATTAGCAGGAAGTGGAAATAATATATCCTTACCTATATGGTCCCATTCATTATGAGTATCACTCATTCCTAAGGTGTTTACTTCATTTATTAGAGCTTGTATAGTTTTGGGTATAGGATTACCCTTATCAATGTAGTCCAATATATCTTTAAGCTCCATGTCCCAAAGTCTTGTATCTATGTTTCTTAAAATTATACAAGGGGCATTATAAAAAATGGGAACTCCTTCAGCTTTTATGCAATTTAAAGAAGTAAGTTCTTTAATTACAGGATTCTCTTCCAATGAGGGGCTTAAACAATTTAAAAGTCTTTTTAAAGTACACTCTATGTCTTCTACATTTCTAGCATCTATACCAGAATTATTTAGTTCTAATTTTACATCTAGTATTTTATCTAGATTAGGTAAATCCAATCCTTCTAATATACCTGTTTCAATGTTTGTTATGTTGTTGTAAGGTGTAAGTGTAAAAATAGATTTTTCTGCATCAAAATTTAGAACCATTTTAGTAGTAAACATAGGGTGAGTTATTTTTTCTTCATTTACTTGCCAGGTTAAGAGTCCATGCCCCCAGACTATTTCTAAATCTTCACTATTTTTTTCTAAAGTAAAATATATTTTAAATAAAGTATTATACAAATCATTACATTCTTTGCTTACTTCAAGCCAGTTTTCATCACGATTTTTGTTTATGATACAACCTTTTTTATTGTATAAATCTTCTTCAGAAATTACTTTTATATATTTGGAAATATCTCTTATTATTTTCTTGTCCATATTTTTTATACTAAGTAAATATAAAAATATGCTTTTAATTTTTTCACGCGTATCCAAAGTACAAAACCTCCTGTATAAGGCATCTTCAAAAAGATAAATAGTCAGTATTCTGGTCTATTTTGGGTTATACTTCATCGGCATAACCTTTACATAGCCTACTATGCGTAGGTCATGATTCTTCGCCTACCACAAAATATCCTCAGAATCTTTGGCTTGTTATTTTCTTTCGGATGCCTAATGTTAAAATAATAGCACATTTTATTATAGCATATATGAATAGTTTATGGATAACTTGTGTAAAAAATATAAGTAGTAGATTTTGAAAAAGCATATGTTTAAAAATTGTTAACAAATATAACAACAAGTTGTAACAATACACAAATAAAGTTGTATTATAATCATATTTCATGCTATAATTTTATATTAAAATACATATAATGGGAGATTGAATATGAATAAAACTATATTAATTGTGGATGATGAAGAAAGAATGAGATTTTTAATAAGTGCATATTTAAAAAAAGAAGGTTTTAATGTTTTAGAAGCGGAAAATGGAGAAGAAGCTTTAAGAATATTTAAAAGTAATGTTATAGAATTGGTAATACTAGATATAATGATGCCTATTATGGATGGATGGACCACTTGTAGAGAAATTAGAAAGGTGTCCTTAGTACCAATTATTATGCTTACGGCAAAAGCGGAGGATGAAGACCAGTTACTAGGGTTTGAATTAGGCACAGATAACTATGTAACAAAGCCTTTTAGCCCTAAGGTTTTAGTGGCAAAGGTGAAAGTGCTTTTAAAAAGAACTTACCCAGAAGATAATAGTTCTGCTAATTCTATAGATGGACTCTATTTAAATGAAGAATCTCACGAAGCTAAGATTGATGATAAGGAAATATATTTGTCACCAAAAGAATTTGAATTGTTAAGTTATTTTATTAAAAACAAGGGTATAGTTTTAAGTAGAGAAAAGATTTTAGATTCAGTATGGGGAATGGATTATTATGGTGATTTAAGAACTGTAGACACTCATATAAAAAGGTTAAGAGAAAAGTTGGGAGAAAAAGCCTATTTGATATGTACAGTAAGAGGTACAGGATACAAATTTGAAGTGAAAGGATGTCAATAGAGTTATATGAAATTAAATATAAAGTCTCTTGGAAATAGGATATCCAATAGAATAAACAAAAGCATAACTTGGAAGTTATTCATTGTAACCACTTTGTTTTTCATTGCATTTATAAGCACAACTCTTTTGTTTCAATCCTTATTTTTTGAAAAATTTTATGTAAGTAAGAAAAAAACTGATTTGCAAAATGGCGTGGAAAAGTTTAAATATAGCTATAACAAAGCTAAAACTTATGAAAAAATTACAGAACTTATAAAGGATTTTGAGGAAAGCAATAATGCTAAAATAGCAATATTAGATAATCAAGGTAAGTTAAAATTTATAATTAAATCTGGCAATGAAAAAGCAGAGAATTCTAGAGTTAGAATAATAAATGAAGTTGTAAAAAATTGGACAATGAATTCAGATACGTTAGAGAATATGAAAAAACAAAATAAAACGGTAACATCAATAGCAGCTAAACAAGGCAGTGAAATAAGAACTATAGTAAGTGCAACACCAGATAAAAATACAGGAGATAAAATATTTGCTATATCTTCACTGCAGCCTGTAAATGAAGCATCTTCTGTAATAAAGGAATTTTATTTATATTTTTTTATAGTTGCAGTAATATTGATTTTAATATTATCTTCTGTATACTCTAGCATGATATCAAAGCCACTTTTAAAGCTTAATGAGACAGCTTCAAAAATGGCAGCATTAGATTTTTCTGAGAAATCTAATGAATACAGAGAAGATGAAATAGGAAATTTATCCAACACATTAAATTTTTTGTCGGAAAATTTAGATAAGTCTCTAACATCACTAAAGGAGGCTAATTCAAAGTTAGAACAAGATATAGAAAAGGAAAGAAAATTAGAAAAAATGAGAAAAGAATTTGTAGCAGCAGTTTCACATGAATTAAAGACTCCTATAAGTTTGATAGAAGGATATGCAGAGGGTATTAAAGATGGAATATTTGAAGAAAAAAATTATTATATAGATGTAATAATAGATGAATCCAAAAAAATGGGCAGTTTAGTTTATGATATGTTGGATTTGTCACAATTAGAATCCGGAAATTTTAAATTGGTTAGAGAAGAATTTGTTATAGATAAACTTATAGAAGCTACCGTTAGAAGATTTTATCCATTAATAGAAGAAAAAAGTATAGAGTTTGATATTAGCTTATTAAAAGATATAAAGGTGTATGCAGATTGGAATCGTATGGAACAGGTGTTGACTAATTTTATTACTAATGCTATAAGACATACTGAAAATTTCAAATACATTAAAATAGCTATGGAAAAAATTGAGGGTAATAAAGTTAAAATTTATATAGAAAATAGGGGAAAAAATATTCCAGAAAAAGAAATGGACAAAATATGGGATAAATTTTATAAAGTAGATAAGTCCGGCAATAGAAAATTAGGGGGAACAGGTATAGGACTTGCTATAGTTAAAAATATACTTATGCTTCATAAATATGAATATGGAGTTGAAAATGTAGGAGAAAATGTTAGATTTTATTTTGTAGTAACAATATAAGATGGGATGTTATCGGATAAAATATATAATTATTACCCAATAGCAAAACATTTAATAATATGAATTTTAAATAGCGTATATAATTTAATTGTGCCAATAGAAAGAAAGATTAGATAATAAAATGAAGTAAAAAATGCATAATTATAAAAAATGATAAAAATAAATATCAAACTGAAAAATTTAAAATATAAACATTAACTCATGATAATTATTAGGCTGTGGCTATTGTGAGTTAATGTTTATATTTTATTTGTTTTAGTATAATATTTCAAAAAATATTATAATTTTGGTTTTAAGGAAATTAATTTAATTAATTTTTACGAAAAAAATGCATATTCATGTATCTAAATAGCATAAGAAAATTCAAAAAATAAATAATAATAAATCATATCTTGTCAAATTACAAATAAAATGTTAAAATAATGTTGAAAAAAAATTGAGGGTGAAGGTGATATCGTGGAATTAAAAAAAGAACTTGCAGAAAACCAAAACAACAATCCAGATAAAGTTAAACATCCACCAGGATTGTACATGCTGTTTTGTACTGAAATGTGGGAACGTTTTAGTTATTATGGTATGAGAGCTTTATTAGTATTGTACTTAACAACTGAATTGATAAAAGGTGGACTAGGTTTTGATAAAGTTGATGCTATGAGAATATACGGAGCATTTACTGCATTAGTTTATTTTACTCCAGTAATTGGAGGATATCTTTCAGATAAGTATTTAGGACAAAGAAAAGCTATAACAATGGGTGGTATAATAATGGCGCTTGGACAATTTACATTGTTCGCTGGTCAAACCAAAACATTTTTATATTTTGGACTATTTTTACTTATAATTGGTAATGGATTTTTCAAACCAAATATTTCAACATTAGTTGGACAATTATACCCAGAAGGGGATAAGAGAAAGGACGCTGCATTCACTATTTTCTATATGGGAATAAATGTAGGAGCATTTTTTGCGCCACTTGTATGCGGAACTTTAGCAGAAAAGATATTTGTAACTAGAGAAGCAGGTGTAATAATGCATTATGGATACAAATATGGATTTTTAGCAGCAGCTTTAGGTATGGTTGTAGGACAACTTATATTTAACTTATTGTCTCAAAAATACCTTGGAGATCTTGGAAAATACCCTGTTGGAGTAAATAAAGATGGTGCTAAAAAAGAAGTGGTTGCAAATAAACCTCTTACTAAAAAAGAAAAACAAAGAACAGCAGTTATATTTATATTAGCAACTTTCGTTATATTATTCTGGACTGGTTTCGAACAGGCTGGAAGTTCACTTACAGTTTACACTAAGGACTTTATAAATAGAGATGCATTTGGAATGGAAGTTCCAATATCTTGGTTCCAATCATTAAATCCAATATTTATAGTATTGCTTGCCCCATTAATAGCAAAATTATGGATACGTTTATCAAGGAGATCACAGGGAGATTTAAGTATTCCTGTTAAGATGGCTTTTGGTATGTTACTTCTTGGAGTTGGATTCTTACTAATGGTAGGTGCTTGTATCCAAAGAGGTGGAGCAGGAGATAATGTTGCTGTAAAAGCTAACATTATGTGGCTAGTTGGAACATATTTCTTCCACACGGTTGGAGAACTTTGCTTATCACCAGTTGGACTTTCAATGGTAAGTCAATTAGCTCCTAAAAAACTTGCATCAGCACTTATGGGAGTTTGGCTATTAAGTTCTGCTGTTGCAAACTACCTAGCAGGATTCTTAGCTTCATTTATGGATCAGTTAGGACACATACAGATTTTTGGTGGTGTAGCAGTTGTAGTAATTATAGGTGCTTTAATATTATTAACACTTAATAAAAAACTTTCAACTATGATGGAATAATTAGAAATTTATAAAATAAAGATTATGCATAAGATTTCGTTGTGAAACTTTGTACATGACTAGATTAATACAGAGCAAGATTATTAGTGTTCTGATAACTTGCCAATTTAAAAAACTCCCAGCAGTAAAATACTGTATGGGAGTTTTTTATAATGTTAAATACATTAGGTTACTGGTTTGTGTCAAGTTCTAGTGGGTAGCCATCGAATAAAATATATGATTATTATTCAATAGCAAAACATTTAATAATATGAACTTAAAACAACATGTATAATTTAATTATTCCAATAGAAAGAAAAATTAGATAATAAAATGAAGCAAAAAATGCATAATTATAAAAAATGATAAAAATAAATATTAAACTGAAAAATTTTAAATATAAACATTAACTCATAATAATTATAGGCTATGACTAGTATGAGCTAATGTTTATATTCTTTTATTTTAGTATAATATTTGAAAAAATATTATATTTTTGGTTTTTAACAAATTTATTTAATTAACTTTCACAGATAAAATGCATAAAAATCCATTTTTAAAGTTGTATAAATAGCATGAGAAAATTCAGAAAATCAATAATAATAAATTATAACTTGTCAAAATATAAAAAAAATGTTAAAATAATAATTGAAAAATATTGAAAAAATATGAAAATGAGGGTGATAATGTGGAAACAAAACTTGCAGAAAACAAAAAAATTAAAACTGACAAAGTGAAACATCCACCAGGGCTGTATTTACTCTTTGCAACAGAAGCCTGGGAAAGATTTAGTTTTTATGGAATGAGAGGTCTATTGGTACTGTATTTAACCACAGAGTTTGTTAGAGGTGGACTAGGTTATAATAAGGTAGATGCGGTAGCTATATATGGAACATATACTTCATTAGTATATTTCACTCCAGTAATTGGAGGGTATTTAGCAGATAGGTACTTAGGGCAAAGAAATGCTGTAACCATAGGTGGTATAATTATGGCACTTGGAGAATTTGCTTTGTTTGCACATCAAAGTAAAAGTTTCCTATGGATAGGTCTTATATTACTTATAATTGGTAACGGTTTCTTTAAACCTAATATTTCAACAATAGTTGGTAAATTGTATCCAGACGGTGACAAGAGAAGAGATTCTGCCTTTACAATATTTTATATGGGAATAAATCTTGGTGCATTTATAGCTCCATATGTCTGTGGTACTTTGGCAGAACAGATATGCGTAACTAGAGAAGCAGGCGTAATAATGCATTATGGATACAGATATGGCTTTTTAGCAGCTGGTATAGGAATGGTTATTGGACAAATTATGTTTAATATGTTAGGAAATAAATATCTTGGTGATTCAGGAAAATATCCAGTAAGAAATGCACTTAAAAAAGATAATAATGAACAAGGGGAAGAAGTAGATGCAAGAAAACCTCTTACAAAACAAGAAAAGAGAAGAACAACAGTTATAATTATATTAGTATTATTCAATATATTCTTTTGGACAGGCTATGAACAAGCAGGAAGTTCACTTACGCTATTTACTCAAGAATCAGTAAATAGAAATATTTTTGGATTTGAATGCCCAGTATCTTGGTTCCAGTCAATTAATCCGTTATTCATAATAACACTTGCACCAATAATAGCAGGTATTTGGATTAAATTGTCAAAGAGACCAAAAGGAGATTTAAATATACCTACTAAAATGTCTTTAGGACTTATACTTCTAGGATGTGGATTCCTTTTTATAGCAATACCAGCTCTTGCATTAGCAGGAAATAATACTGCAAAAATAAGCATGCTTTGGATTGTAGGAATTTATTTTATACACACTGTAGGAGAACTGTGTTTATCACCAATTGGGCTTTCTATGGTAAGCTCACTAGCACCTAAAAAGATTGCATCATTACTTATGGGATGCTGGTTCTTAAGTTCATTTGTTGCCAATAAAATGGCAGGCTTTATAGCAGGTTTTATAGAAACTTATGGACCATTGCAACTTTTCTTAGGACTAGCAATTGTAGCTATAGTTGTAGGATTAATATTATTAAGTCTTAATAAAAAACTTGCAGCTATGATGGAATAATTAAAGATTTATAAAATAAGAGTTATGTACAAAATTTCCGTATGAAACTTTTTACATGACTAGATTAATACAGAACAAGATTATTAGGGCTTTAATAAATTGCTACTAAAAAAACTCCCAGCAGTAAAATACTGTATGGGAGTTTTTTTATCCGATGCCTACCACCGCTAACGCTTCACCTTTAATTATGAAACTCCTCTTCCTATTGTCAAAGGAGTAAGAGATTCACATCAAATTAAAAATTTGGATTTTCTGCTTAAGTTGAGGGTAAGCGGTGCTACAGCCCTGGATAACGGTTTCTAAGCTTCAGATGGGGGGTTGCCTAAATGGCATTTAACCCCCATCTGAAGCCAAGAATCCTGTTTATAATGTTAAATACATTTCGTATTGAGATATAGAATCTTTAACAAATCCTATACGCTTAACAAATCCCTGTATAAGATTATTATTAGGGAATCCTATAGAAAGTTTTGATAAATTTAAATCATTACAGGCTGCTGTTAATAAAGTTTTGCCTATAGAATTATCTCTGAAGTTTTTATTTACCCATATAAAATTTATGCGTCCAGTAAGTTCTATACATAAAACACCTAGAAGGCTATAGTCTAAATAAGCACTATAAAAATTAGTATTATCAAGTTTTTCTATATAGTCAAGGTCGTTTTGCCAATTAATGTGAAAATCTTTTATATTTTTAAATACTAATTTCATGTCAATAATATCTGTTTTTTTTATTTGATATTTAATATTGAAGTTTTGTATTAAAGAATTTATGTTTTTCATGGAAAAATAATTTAAGTTATACATTTTTTCATAGCCCACATTTTCATAAAACTTTACAGCTCTAAAATTATTTTCAATTACTTCTAAAAATAGCTGTTTACATTGATTTTCTAGAGCCTCTTCCTTATGCATTTTAAATAGTTCCAAACTTATTCCATTACCTCTATATGAAGGGTATACTGCAAAGCTTCCACATCTCATTGTTTGGATTCCTTCATAAACTTTAGTACCACCTAATATAATTCCTATAGGATTAGTATTATCCAAAGCTATAAAAGAATTTTTTAAGGAGTTTCCCTCAGTATTGAAAAATCTATTTACAAAAACTTCTTTAGGTACATCTATCTTTAGAATATAGTCACTAAAGCCTAGTTTGAAAGCATTATATACCATATCAATATCTACTTGGGAACACCTTTTATAATGAATCATATACATATTCTCCTCTTTATAATTATTATTTTATTATACAATGGAAATGTAAATTTATAAATAAAAGCAGATTGATGTATAAAATTTGTTTCATATATTAATATGATCATATACTATAAGTGTAGTAAATAAATTATAAGCAACTAGGGACATGTGGAAAAAATACTTAAAGACATTTATTAAGATCAATAGACAAACTTCTAACAAAAAAAGAAAAGATCATATAGTATTATGGGATATATCCAATACCATATGGCCTTTTCTCTATTATTTTTACTATGTAAAATTAGCTACAGCTAGAGCAACTTCCACATCCACTATCTTCAGATTTTATTTCAGTTTCAATAGAAAAACCACCTGCTCCATTTTCACTTCCACATTTCAATGTAAAGCTGCCAAATTTATGGATCAAATCTTTATCTAATAGGAAAGTGATATCTTTAATTGTTTCAGTTAAATCATTTTCTTTTTGTTCATCCATAACAAGATTAAATGAGGGGCAACTTCAACCCATACCTGCTAAATAAATTCTGATTACATTAGATGTAATATCATTATTAGCTAAAAGTTCTTTGAATTCATTATAAGCTAACTCGCTAATGTGTATTAATGCCATTTGTCAAACCTCACTTCGTATTATATTTTAGAATGTGCTTTAATTATAATAATATAAAATAGTAAAAAATTCAACTATTGCATTTTAAAATAAAAGTTTTTAAAAATGTTGCATTATTTTATAGTTGTGGTAAAATTTATATATAACAAATTTCGAGGGGGTCGTGTGCTATGGGCTGTTGCTGCATAAACTGTAAAATTCAAACTATATACGACCTGCGTATTTTAAACTGATTTTTAAAAGTTAAATAGATTTATAAGTCGCAGGTAAGATTTATTATCCTGTGTTTTTTTAATATCCAGAATTATTTTAAAAAAATTGGAATAACATCAAAGTATTGAAAGGAGAGGGACATATATGGATTTCTATATTTATAACACCATGTCTAGAAAAAAGGAGAAGTTTATACCTATAGATGAAGGAAAGGTGGGAATGTACACCTGTGGTCCTACAGTTTATAATTTTGCACATATTGGGAATTTAAGAACTTATGTATTTGAAGATGTATTAAAAAAATCTCTAAGATATGTAGGATATAAAGTAAAACATGTAATGAATATTACAGATGTAGGACATCTTCAATCTGACGCAGATGAAGGCGAAGACAAAATGGAATTAGGAGCAAAGCGTGAAAATAAAACTGTATGGGAAATAGCTAAATTTTATGAGGACGCATTCCTTCAAGATTGTAAAAAGTTAAATATTGAAGTACCAACTATAGTATGCAGAGCTACAGAACATATTCAGGATATGATAAACTTAATAAAAAAATTAGAGGAAAAAGGATATACCTATATATCTAATGGAAATGTATATTATGAAATTGACAAGTTTGAAGATTATAATAAACTTGCAAACTTAAGCATTGAAGAATTAGAAGCAGGAAATAGAGTTGAGGTAGATGCAAACAAGAAAAATCCTTTAGATTTTGTATTGTGGTTTACAAATTCAAAATTTAAAAATCAAATTATGCAGTGGGATTCACCTTGGGGAAGAGGGTTTCCAGGATGGCATATAGAATGTTCAGCTATGTCTATAAAATATTTGGGAGAAAGAATAGATATACATTGTGGAGGTATAGATCATGTTCCGGTACATCACACAAATGAAGTTGCTCAATCAGAAGGAGCTATTGGTCATAAATGGATAAACTATTGGATGCATGGAGAGTTTTTAGTACTTGATGGTGGGAAAATGTCAAAATCAAAAGGAGACTTTTTAACAGTAAACAGGCTAGAAGAAAATGGGTTTGATCCATTGATTTATAGATATTTTTGTCTTCAATCAAGATATAGGAAACAGCTAGTATTCAGTTTTGAAGCATTAAAGGATGCAGAAACATCATATAACAGATTATGTAGCAGAATAGCATCTATAGTAGAGACAATAAAAGAAGAAGAAAGATTGGACTTAGAAAGAATAAAAACTTATAAGGAAAAGTTTATAGAGCAAATTAGTGATGATCTCAATATGCCAAATGCATTTACTGTAGTTTCAGAAGTGTTAAAGGATGGAGATTTAACCAATAAAGAAAAAATAACTTTAATAGAAGAATTTGATAAAGTGTTATCTTTAGAATTATTAAAGGAAAAGCAAGATGTAAATTTAAATGTAGATGAAAAACTAATAAATAAACTAATTGAAGAAAGAAATAATGCACGAGATACTAAGCAATGGTCTAAAGCAGATAAAATAAGAGATGAACTCGTTTCAATGAATATTGAAATCATAGATTCTAAAGACGGAACTAGGTGGAAATTAAAAAAGTAAAATAAAGATACTATGAGGTTAATAAAAAAGCTAAGAAATTAGCTTTTTTTATATTTTAAAAGCTAAAAAAATAACGGATTGAAAAAAATAACCATATTTAGGATCGAAAATACATTTTTTAAATAATTAAACACAAAATAAGTTGTCATATTTGCGTGATATATGAGAAAATAAAAATTATTTTAGAATTAAAATTTTAATTGTTATTTAAAACAATTAAAAGAAATTTTAAAATATAACATAAATAAATTATTGAGAAAAATTATAATTTCAAGAAAAGTATTGGTGTTAAAGGAAAGTTGAGGAAAATTAGTAAATAAACAAAAGTGGAATAAATTCACAAAAAAGATTTATGTATAATAGTAGAATTATTTGTCGAAAAAAGCAAGCCATATAGTATGGAAATTTTACAAAATAAGTGTTAATATATTCACAGGAAGAAGATAGATATATAAATAAATATACGGTTCTTCCTGAAAAATATATATAAAATACATAAAATTTCGAAAGGGGAAAGATACTAAATGGAAAA
>CAZKOJ010000032.1:0-31130 GCA_964554365.1 uncultured Clostridium sp.
ATTGGATATGAGGCTGAACATGTCGCATGTCAAGGCAAAAAAGAGTTTGCTAACTTAGCTAAAAAATTAATATATGATGCAATTCATGACGCAGTGCACTAAATGTGTAAAGATCAAGCAAGACATGCTGCAGCATTTAGAGGAGTATTAAATAGATACTTTAAGTAAAATTTAAAAATAAAATACATGTAACTTACCCTCATAAAATCTAAGTCTTAAATTTAAGGCTTAGATTTTTTAAAATGCAAAAAAATATAACAGCTGATTTACAAGTGCCCTTATCACATATAAATCAGCTGTTAAGTAAATCCTAATTCAATTGGCTCATTTTCAACTATTTGAATTTTTGCATCCATCCTTTCCATTGAAATAATCTAAAATCCTGAAGAACATTAGCAGGTAAATAGAAAATTTGCTTTTATTAATTTAAATTGTCGAATATTCAATATTTCAATTTAATATATTCATATAATAAAATACACTTATAGAAAACTAGAATAGAAAGATTAATTTTAAGGGAATATATTATTTGAATTAGAACCTACGGGACGGTATAATTTTTAAAAAAAATTAAATTCCCATTGGTATAATCCTCTTCTTTCTACAGATTAAAATATTGAACAAAAGATTAATAATTTGGCGGTATCACTCCAATCTTATTTATTATCAATAGATATTGTTTTAAATTTAATATGTCTCTATTGATTAATTAAATGATACTATATTATTATAATAAAGTCAATATTCTGTATTAAATAAATATTAAGAATTTTAAATAAAATTAAGGAGAAATATGATAAATGCCTATGAATAAACAAGTAGTTAAAGATATTAAAAATCTAACCTTTAGATTTAATGATGATGATGTTCTAGCATTAGCCTCACAACTTGCATATAGTTTAATATTTGCTTTTTTTCCTTTTATAATATTTCTTATGACATTATTAGGATATAGTACTATAAATAGTAGAGAGGTATTAGCAGGATTAAATGAAATGTTGCCGCAAGGAACTTTAAATATGGTTAAAAACACTATTATAGAAGTAGTAGATACTAGGAATCCAAACTTGTTATCTGTTAGTTTACTTGTTACTTTATGGTCAGCTTCTGGAGGATTTAATGCAGTTATTAAAGGCTTAAATAAAGCCTATGATGAATCAGAACATAGAAATTTTTTTAGAGTCCAATTTACAGCAGTACTGTGTACAATAGGCCTTACAGTCATAATGTTTTTAATGATTTTGCTGTTAGTATTTGGAGAAATATTGGGAAACACTTTGGCTTTTAAGTTGGGATTTTCCAAAGAATTTACAGTTGCATGGAATATAATACGATATATTATTATTAATTTATTTACTATATTTATTTTTGCAGCAGTGTATCGCTACACACCTTGTAGAAGGCTTATATGGAAAGAAGTTATTCCAGGAGCTATATTTGCATCTATAGGATTAATAGCTGTGTCTATTGGATTTGCTTTTTACGTAAATAACTTTGGAAACTATTCTAGAATATATGGAAGTATAGGTGGTGTAATAATACTTTTAACTTGGTTATTCTTAATGTCAATTATAATTATTATGGGAGGAGAACTAAATGCTACATTAGCATTTGATAGGGAAGGAAAAGTAAAACCAAAGGGGAAAAAATTTTAAAAGACCAGTTTAAATTACACCGGTCTTTTAAATTAATTATAATAAAAAGTCTTCTTTTATCATGTCATTCATAGTCTTTCCTTTTTGTATTGAAGTAATTATTTTTCCAGCTTTTTTAGTATCTCCTATTAAAATTCCACCTGTGAGCTTATTATCTTTAAAGAATAATTTTTCATAGGTATTTTTATCAGGATTTTCTGAACCTAAACTTTGATCTTTTTCTGTAAAACTTCCACAAGAAAATAATTCTATATTCATAGCAGAAAAAATTAGAGAAGAAACAAAGTCTGTAAAATAACATTCATCACCAACAGCATTTGCTCCAGCAGTTTTTCCCATTTCAACAGAAGCAGGCCAGTTACCATAGACTCTTTCATTAAATTCAGCAATATCTCCACAAGCATATATATCCTTAATGGATGTTTCCATTCTATCATTTACAAGTACACCCTTGTTAACTTCAATACCAGCTTTCTCTGCAAGAGATTTGTTAGGGCGTATTCCTAGGGATAGCAAAACTATATCTGAATCTAATATTTTACCACTTTCTAATTTTACAGATGTGACATTTTCATCTCCAAGAATTTCTTCCACGGAATCATCAAGTATTATATTCACACCACATGAATCTACTGTCTTTTTAAATAATGAAGCACCTTCAAAATCTAATTGGCGAGAAAGTAATTTACTAGAGCGTTCCACTACTGTAACATTGGAACATACCTTTTGCATTTCCCAAGCTGCTTCTAATCCTAACAAGCCACCACCTATTATTACTGCATTTTTGCATTTATGCATGTAACTTTTTATATTTTTAGCATCTGAAAGATACTTTAATGTAAATACACCGTTTTTTTCACAACCTTTCAATGGTGGTACAAAGCTTGAACTACCATTAGCAAGTATGAGTTTATCATAAGAAATATTTGTACCATCACTTAAAAGTACTACTTTTTTATCAGTATGGATTGATTCTACAGAACTATTTAATAGAACTTCTATGTTATTGTCTTTATACCAATGTTCTGGGGCAATGTAAAATTCTTCATCAGGTATGGAATTGGTCAAATAATCAGATAATTGAGGCCTGTAATAAGTTAAAGCATTTTCACAGGACACTATTGTTATTTTACATTTAGGATTTCTTTTTCTTATAGCATCAGCACTATAAAAACCAGCAGCACCATTACCTATTATTAAAAAATCTTCTTGAACATCATTCTTAAAGTCTACAGAAGCTTCCTTTACTTCTACAAACTGATCTGCTCCAGCGCCGCAAACTGGGCACATAGTAGGTGCTTCAGCACTTTCCATTATTAAGCCACATATTACACATTTCCATTTTTTTGTTGTAGAAGTTTTATTTATTTTGTTTGGTAAATTAGATTTGCTTAAATTTCCATTTATTTTTTCAGCAAAACTTTGACCAAAACTATATGCTGATATAAGTTCATCCTCAGAAGGTTTAAAGTTTACTCTAAGACCTGGTGAAAGAATATCCATTCTAAGTTCCTTTAATCTATCTTCAATATTTCCTACAGCCTCACCACTCCATCCATAGGAACCAAAAGCGGCAGCAGTTTTTTTACCATGAACTATAGGATTTAGAGATACAAGTATATCCATAATAGGTTTTAAAGCATCACTATTTATGGTAGGTGAACCAAATAAAACTCCATCAGCTATATCTATATTCTCGATGATTTCATTCATATCATGATGAATGACATCATACATGTTTACTTTAAAGTTTCCTACAGATTTAATTCCTTCCGAAATTTTATTTGCAAGACTTTCGGTATAACCATAGGCAGAAACATATGGTATAACTACATATGGTTCTATTGTTGAATTTTCTGGAGTAGTACTCCACTCCTTATACAACTTTACAATTTTAGAAGGATTGTCTCTTAAAACAGGACCGTGACCAGGACATATTAAATCTATTTGAAGGTTACTAATCTTATCTATTGCAGCTAACACATACGGTTTAAATGGACCCATAATGGCATTAAAGTAGTATTTTAATGCTTCCATATACTTTTCTTGGCTTTCATTCAAGTCGTTGAATACGTTTTCGTTACAATAATGACTTCCAAAAGAATCACAAGTTATTAGTGTGTTATCTTCTTCGACATAAGTGTATATGGAATCAGGCCAATGAAGAAATGGAGCTGAAATAAATTTTAAAGTTTTATTTCCAAGGCTTAATGTGTCGCCATGATTCACAGTGATAGATTGGAAATCTCTATTGGCAATAGCCTTCATAAATCTTAGAGCAGCAGCCGATCCTACAAGTTTAGCATTTGGAGATAAATCCAATAATTTTGCTACAGAACCTGCATGATCTGGTTCTGTGTGGTCTAAAATTATATAATCTATATTTTTTATGTCTACATTTAATGAGTTTAGTCTTTCTACAAATTCGTCAAAAAACTTCTCTTTTACAGTTTCAAATATGGCTGTTTTTTCGCTACCTTTTACTATATAAGAATTATAAGTTGTACCGTAAGGTGTGTACATAATTATATCAAAAATTCGTAAATTAGGATCAAGGGCACCCACCCAATAAATATCTTTTTTTATTTCAATAGAATTCATTTAAACTCCCCCTATCGGTTATTAATTAATAATAATTATCTATAAATACTATTATAATATATTAATAAGTTAAAATCAACAATATGTAAAATAATACTTTAATTTCATATGTGGCAAGATCATAATGTTAAAGTATGTTTGCTGTGTTAGGCATAGGATAAATGTAAGTTTAATTACATTCTGAAATTGTAAAGTATATTTTAATGCTAATTTAGCTAAACTATAGAATAAACATTTAGGCATCTGAAAAGAAATATCAAGATAGAGATGTAAAATAGACTAGCTGACTTCCTAGTTAGTTCATTGAAGATGCCTTAGCTAAAAAAGATATTCTAGAAGGTGATTTAATTGAGAAGTAAAGATTATATGAAAAAAACTTATGAAAATTTTTCTGATTTTGTATCAGAATGTTCAAGCAAAGAGTTGGAGTATTTCATTTTTGATTCTAAATTTACAACGGCATTTAATGAAAGAATAAGTGAAATAGTTAAAGACATAGAAAGAGAGGGTAAAAAGAGTATAGAATTTGCAATAATGTTTAATACAGAAGGAGAAATAGCTTTAATAGATAGCTATATTATAGGAAATTATATAGGGAACAATTATAGAACTTCAATGGAGAAATACTATAAAAAAAGTGAATTGAATAAAATAATTAAAAATGTAGTAATTGGCAGTGAAAAATCTAAAAAAGATTTTTTAATACTTTCATACAATATATTATATAGTACATTACAAAGTATATATTGTGATGTGAAGTGTAAAAAAGAAACTGTAGACAATTATAAAAATTTCTACAATTTACAGAAATGTGATGACGATAATTATTCCCTAATAGTTGTTTCTGTGTTAATATTAGAAGACATATGTAAATATATGGGTATTGAACAGCATGTTTTCAGGGAAGTTATTAACTATGTGCCAGAAAAAAGAAGTAGCTAAAATAGATAGATTTTCGACAATACTGCCCATTTAAAAGGTAAATAATTGAAATTAAGGAATATGCATGCTGTAATGTGTGGAGTTACAAGCTTTTTTATGTCATATAAAAGAGATAACTTATAATTAACTTTATCATGAAATGACATATTTTTTTTATTGAATATGCTAATATATTGTTGAAGTTGATTATGGGGGGAATAAAATGATGGTAGTAGAAAATCTAGTTAGAAGTGAAAATATAGAAAAGATAAAGTATAACTATTTCTACAGACTATTGAAAACTAAGATTTCAATTACTTGTGAAAAAGATATCATAGAGGTACAATCATACGGAATTGAAATCGAAAGACAAGATTTAGTAGATAATAAATTAGTAAATATAGAAAGAGATTGTGTAATGAGTATAAGTCCTCAAAGATATAAAGTACATAATCTATTAAAATTATTGTATGATAAATCAGTATCACCATTACACTTAGTTGATGTATTGGGGGACTATATTGATAGATATATAATAGATTTTGATGAAGAAGTAAAATATGTTGCGTATTAAAATACTTGTAAAAAAGAGGAAAAATTCCTCTTTTTTTCTTTTGAATATCCACTAAATATATGTAGTTTGGCTTTTAAAATATGTAAATTTACTTTATTATATTAAGTAAAGAATTTAATATAATAATTTAATAAAATATGGGGGTGATATTTTGATTTTTGGTGTTGGGGTAGATATAGTTGAAATAAGAAGAATCAAAGAAGCCATGGATAAGCATGCTAACTTTATAGATAGGATATTTAGTAAGAATGAGATAGAATACCTTAAGGTCAGAAACTTAAGAGCTGAATTTGTAGCAGGGAGATTTGCTGCGAAAGAAGCTGTTGTTAAGGCTTTAGGAACAGGTTTTAGTGGATTTGAATTTAAAGATATAGAAATAGATAGAACAGCTTCTGGTAAGCCTATTGTTGTTTTAAAAGGTAAGGCTAAATTGATAGCGCAAAAATATTGTGGTTATAAAATTCATGTAAGTATATCTCATGGCGTAGATAATGCTATTGCTTATGCTGTAATGGAGGTCGATAAACTTGAAGATTTCAACTGCAGAAATAATGAGGAGCATAGATAGTTATTGTATAAATGAGCTGAAAATACCAGGAATTGTTTTAATGGAGAATGCAGCCTTAAAGGTTATTAAGAATATAGAATTAGATAAATACGAAAGTTTTTGTATAGTGTGCACTAAAGGAAATAATGGTGGGGACGGATTTGCAATAGGAAGGCATTTGCATATTCTAAATAAGAAAATAGAAGTCTTTTTAGTAGGAGATAAGGATGGGATGAGTCCTGACTGTAAAATAAATTACAATATATTAAAAAGTATGGGAGTAAATATAAACAAGGTAAATAATGTAGAAGATATTAATGAATTAAGGGATTCTATAGAAAAAAGCGAAGTAACTATAGATGCCATATTTGGAACAGGACTTTCAAGAAACGTTGAAGGGTTATTTGATTCAGTAATATCTATAATTAATGAAAATAGCAACTATACTATATCTATTGATGTTCCATCAGGTTTTCATAGTAATACAGGAAGAATATTAGGGAATTGTATAAAAGCGAATAAAACCGTATCCTTTCAATTATACAAAAGAGGATTTTTAAATTATGGAACAGATAAATTTACTGGAAAAGTAATTATAGAAGAAATAGGTATACCAGAAAGTGCTGTAATTAAGTTTCACGATAATGAGTTTATAATGGATAAATCTATTATAAAAAGAAATTTAGTGTCAAGGGACAAATATTGCTATAAGGGTGATTATGGAAGAGTTATGATTTTTGCAGGTTCACAAGGATTTACAGGAGCAGCATATATATGTGCTGAAGGTGCTGTGAGAAGTGGAGCAGGTCTTGTAACAGTATGTTGTGATAAAGAAATTCAACCAATAGTAAGCAGTAAGCTAGTAGAGGCAATGACTATTTCATTTAATGAAGAAAATAAAATTCAGGATTTTATAGAAAAAAGTGACGCTATAGCAATTGGACCGGGTATGGGAAATAACAAAACAACACTAGATATGGTGCAAAAAGTTATTTCTAAGGCTAAAAGTCCAGTAATTATAGATGCGGATGGCATAAATGTATTAAAGGATAAATTAGATATTTTAAAAAATAGACAATGTGATATTATATTGACACCTCATCTTGGAGAAATGGCAAGAATAACAGGATTATCTATAGATTATATAAGGGAAAATAGAGTAGAGGTATCCAAAAAATTTGCTAAGGAAAATGCAGTTGTAGTATTACTAAAAGGCTATAATACTATAATTACAGATGGATATAGCACTATAATAAATCCTACAGGAAATAGTGCTATGGCATCAGGGGGAATGGGAGACTGTCTTACAGGAATGATAACTTCATTTATAGGTCAGGGGTATAAAACAATGGAGTCAGCTTGTATAGCTGCTTTTATTCATGGGTACTGTGGTGAAAAGCTATCTAAAGAAATGTTTTGTGTAAACGCTAGCCATATTTTAAAGGACATACCATTTACTATTAAAGAGCTGCAGAAGTAAATATTAAAATAAAAAAATATGTATTTATAGAGAATATAAGAACACATAGAGGAATAGTATTAATAGTGGAATTGATACTTGGAAAACTAGTTTTCAGGAGGATGAAAATGAAAAACAAACTATTAATAGTATTTGCTGTGTGTTTTTTGTTTCTTTTATTTATAGCAGGGTGTGGTAAAAATCAAAAGAGTCCAGAAAAAATTATTGAGGGATTGAAAAACTTAGATAGTTACAGTTGTGACATGGATATGAAGATACAAAATGATAAACAAGTGATAAATTATAAAGGAACACAGTTTTATGATAAAAAAGCTGGATATAGATTCGAACTTGAAAAAAATAGAATTATGATATACAAGAAAAACAAGATATTTATAAAAGATTTAAAAAATGGTTTGAAATACGATACAGATAAAGATTTCGATAGCGTATTTAAGTTAAGCTTTATAGGTGAGTATATAGGACTTATATATACTAATGAAAAAATAAAAACTTCTTTAAAAAATATTAATAATGAACAATACCAAATTATACATTTAGATATCCCAGGTAATAATAAAAATATTACTAGATGTGATTTATATATAAACGTAAAAAACGAAATACCCAAATATTTGATTATATATGATTCTAAAAATAGAGAAAAAATTAAAATAGATTATTCTAATTTTAAGTGTAACCCCGAATTAAAAGAAGAATTATTTAATATTGAGTAGCAAAATGTAAATTTGGCATGAGTTTTTAAAGCTCAAGCCATTTTAATTTGGAATAAAGTAAATTTTTTTAAAAGTCGGAATGATATAACTATTAAAAATATTGTATAATGAATAATATGGACAATCATATTGTCAAATTGCTTTATATAGAAAGGTGGAGTTTTTATGTTTAGAAATTTTAGACCTACATGGGTAGAAGTTAGTTTAGACAACCTTGCATACAATATGAAAAGTATTAGAGAGAAAGCTCAAAGTAAAGAATTAATAGGTGTTGTAAAAGCAGATGCATATGGTCATGGCGCTATAGATGTAGCACCATTGCTTTTGCAAAATGGAGCTACGAGGTTAGCTGTAGCTGTATTAAGTGAAGGAATTGAATTGAGAAAAAGTGGAATTGAAGCTCAAATAATGATACTAGGACTTACACCAGATACTTTAATAGATGATTTGTTAGAGTATAACATAGAACCAGCAGTGACTTCCTATGAGTATGTTTACAAATTATCTAAGGCAGCGGAAGATAAAAATAAAATAGCAAAAATTCATGTAGCTATAGATACTGGTATGGGGAGAATTGGATTTTTACCTAGCGAGAATAGTGTAGAAGAAGTGTGCAAAATAAGTAAGCTACCTAATATAGAGATAGAAAGTGTATTCTCACATTTTTGTACGGCAGATGAAATGGATAAAGAATATTCTTATAAACAATTTGAAAAATATAATTGGTTTTGTAACAAATTAAAAGAAAAAGATATAAAAATAAATATGAAAAACATGGGTAATAGTGCTGCTATAATGGAATTACCAGAAACTCATTACGATGGAACAAGACCTGGAATAATAATTTATGGATACTATCCATCAACAGAAGTTGATAAAAATAAGTTAAGTATAAAACCTGTTATGACGTGGAAAGCTAACATAATGCATATAAAAACTCTTGAAGAAGGGGAATATATAGGATATGGAAGAAAATTCAGAACAGCAAGAAAAAGTGTTATTGCCACGCTACCTGTAGGATATGCAGATGGATACACTAGAATGATGTCAGGTAAAGCAAAAGTTATAATTAATGGAAAATTTGCTCCGGTAATAGGTAACATATGTATGGATCAATGTATGATTGACATTACTGAGGTAGGAGAAGCAAAGGTTGGAGATGAAGTAATACTTGTGGGTAGTGACGGAAACATAAAATTTGATGCTGATGATATAGCACCAATATTAGGTACAATCAATTATGAAATATTATGCATGGTAAGTAAAAGGGTACCGAGAGTTTATATTAAAAATGGTGAAATAATAAAAGTAAGAAATTATATATAATTGAGAGAGGTAATGAAGGCACGGAGGCTTTCATTACCTCATATAAGGAATTTACATATATAAAATTAATACTTTGTATAATATACTAATATATTTATATTAATATTTGTGATAGAATGATAGCATAAGCTTATTTACAAGGTGTTTTACACTATTAATTTATACAGCGAAATACATATTGAATTTAAATTACAACCATTGGAAAAACATAAAAACATAATGAATTTGTAATAATAAGAGATTATATGTAATAAGTACAAGTAGAAAAATGGAGAAATTACAGATAATTTCTTTGACAGGCTCACTATTTTGGAGCTATAATTGGTGTGTATATATATTCGCTTAAGTTAATAGGAGGTATTGATTTTCATATGTTAAATTCAAAGAGATTAGTGATAAACCTCTCAGAAACACTTTATAATGAATTAAATAAAGAACTTCAAAAAGAATGTAAAAAAAGCAGTGAATTTATTAGAGATGCTATCATATTATATATTAAAGAGAAAAAAAGATTAAGTGCAATAGATCAAATGGAAAAAGGCTATAGAGAGATGGCACAACTTAATTTGGAATTTGCAGAAATGGGCTTTGCAAGCGACATGAAGGAATTTAAAGAATATGAAGCGAAGCTTTCGGAGAGTGATTTGGCTGATGACAACAGTAGTGAAAAGAGGAGATATATTTTATGCTGATTTAAGTCCCGTAGTGGGATCGGAACAGGGCGGAATAAGACCAGTTATCATTATTCAAAATGATGTTGGTAATAAATATAGTCCTACCGTAATAGTAGCAGCAATTACTTCTCAGATAAATAAGGCAAAACTTCCGACTCATGTAGAGATTTCATCAGAAGCATATGGGCTTAATAAAGATTCGGTAGTATTGCTTGAACAAATAAGAACTTTAGATAAAAGAAGATTAAAAGAAAAAATAGGTCATATGACAGATATAGATATGAAAAAAGTAGATGATTCACTTTTGATAAGTATAGGATTACAATAAGTTTAAATAAGGGTTTTTTATAACCCTTATTTTTTTATATATAAAAAAGTTTTTTTGTGATAAAATAATAGATGAATTGCAATTGTTTACTTATTAGGAGGTTGAGGTTGTGAAAAAAAACGTAGAAGAACTTAAGCAAATAGCGAAAACAGTTAGAAGAGATATCGTAACTATGCTAACTGAATCAGGTTCAGGTCATCCAGGAGGTTCACTGTCATCAGTAGAGATTTTAACTACATTGTATTTTAATGAAATGAATATAAATCCTGAAAAAGCAAGAGATTTAGATAGAGATAGATTTGTTCTTTCTAAAGGTCATGCTGCGCCAGTACTTTACAGTGTGCTTGCAAGAAAGGGATATTTTGATGTTGAAGAACTAAAAAAACTTAGAAAACTTGGATCTATTCTTCAAGGTCATCCTAATATGAATGAAGTGCCAGGGGTAGATATGTCTACAGGTTCATTAGGCCAAGGAATATCTGCAGCTGTAGGTATGGCCCTAGCTGGTAAAATAGATAAAAAATCTTACAGAGTATATGCATTACTTGGTGATGGAGAATTAGAAGAAGGTCAAGTTTGGGAAGCAGCTATGGCAGCAGCTCATTATAAGCTAAATAATCTTACTGCATTTGTTGATTATAATGGACTTCAGATAGATGGCCCATGTAAAGAAGTAATGTCAGCAGAACCTATTACAGATAAATTCACAGCTTTTGGATGGAATGTACTAGAAGCTGATGGACACAATTTTGAAGAATTAATTCATGCTATAGGCCAAGGAAAAAATGAAGATGAAAAACCAACAATGATAGTATGTAAAACTATAAAAGGTAAAGGTGTATCTTTTATGGAAAATCAAGCAGGTTGGCATGGTAACGCTCCAAGTATAGAACAGTGTGAACAGGCGTTGAAGGAAATTGGAGGTGAAGAATAATGTCTAATAAAATAGCAACAAGAGAAGCGTATGGAAAGGCTTTAGCAAAGTTTGGACAGGAGAATGAAAATATAGTTGTACTTGATGCTGATTTATCAAAATCAACTAAAACAGCTGATTTCAAAAAGGTTTGTCCTGAAAGATTTATAAATATGGGGATTGCAGAAGGTAACATGATGTCAGTAGCAGCTGGAATGGCAACTTGCGGTAAAATACCTTTTGTAAGTACTTTTGCAATGTTTGCAGCAGGAAGAGCTTTTGAGCAGATAAGAAATTCCATATGCTATCCAAAGTTAAATGTTAAGATATGTGCAACTCATGCAGGAATTACAGTAGGAGAAGACGGTGCATCACACCAAGCAATAGAAGATATTTCATTGATGAGAAGTGTACCTAATATGACTGTAATTTCACCAAGTGATGCAGTAGAGACTGAAGCTGTAATTAAAGCAGTAATAGAATTTAACGGACCTTGTTATATAAGACTTGGTAGATCAGGTGTCCCTGTTATAAATAACAGAGCTGATTATAAATTTGAGATAGGAAAAGCTGTAACTTTAAGAGAAGGAAAAGAAGCTACTATTATTGCTACAGGAATAATGGTAGATGCAGCATTAGAAGCTTATAATACTCTTTCAGAAGAGGGAATAAAGGTTAAAATTGTAAACATACATACAATAAAACCTATAGATAAAGATGCTATAATAGAAGCAGCAAGAGAAACAGGAGTTGTAATAACTGCCGAAGAACATAATATTATAGGTGGATTAGGTTCTGCCGTATGTGAAGTGTTAAGTGAAAATTTACCAACACCTGTAGTTAGAGTAGGCATAAAGGATACATTTGGAGAAAGTGGAAAACCAGCAGAGCTGTTAAAAGCTTATGGATTAACTTCAGATGATATAGTAAAAGCAGTTAAAAAAGGCATAACATTGAAATAGAATAATTTGTTAATGGCGGTATTTAATGAAAATACCGCCATATTTAATATAATAATTTAAGATTTTTGCATTAAGTTAACATATATGTTGCATTTTATTAATAAAAAATTAGCATAATTAATTTTTTATTTCATGTCTTATTATGTTATAATGTTTGTAGTAATGTAAAAAAATCTGCAAACTTATATGCATATAAGGAGATGTTTAAATGATACAATTTAAGAATGTTAGCAAAGTTTACAATAATAATATATTTGCTTTATCCAATATAAACCTGAACATAGAAAAAGGAGAATTTGTTTTTTTAGTAGGACCAAGTGGAGCTGGTAAATCTACTTTTATAAAAATGCTATTAAAAGAGATTCAACCTACAAATGGAAATATAATAGTAAATAATATGGATGTAACAAATTTAAAAAGAAAAGAAATACCCTATTATAGAAGAAAAATAGGTGTAGTTTTTCAGGATTTTAGATTAATCCCTACATTAAATGTATACGAAAACGTAGCTTTTGCTATGAGGGTAGTAGAAGCCCCTTTAAGAGAAATAAGAAAAAAAGTACCTGTAGTTCTGTCTCTTGTAGGTCTATCAAATAAATATAAAGCTCTTCCTCATGAATTATCTGGAGGAGAACAGCAAAGAATATCTTTAGCAAGAGCTATAGTAAATGGCCCATCTATATTAATTGCAGATGAACCTACTGGGAATTTAGATCCAGAAACTGCAATGGATATAATGGAAACGCTAAGTGATATAAATCGTGCAGGTACTACGGTACTTATGGCAACACATGCTAAAGATATAGTAGATAGTATGAGAAAAAGAGTTATAGCTATAGAAAAAGGCATAGTGGTAAGAGATGAGCAAAGGGGGGCATACGGATATGAGGATTAGTACAATTAAATTCTTTATAGCAGATTCGCTAAAAAGTTTGAGACGAAATAAAACTATAAGTAGTGCTTCAGCAGCTACTGTTGCAGCTACACTTTTTATATTTGGGATTTTTTTACTTACTATAGTAAATGTTAATCAGGGAATACTAGGAGTTGTATCCAGAGTTGAAGTGAAGATTATTTTAAAAGACAATATAACAATGCTTCAACAGAGAGACTTAGAAAAGAAGATAAAAAGCGTAGATGGAGTAGTTGATGTTATTTCTGAAAGTAAAGTTGAAGCTATGGACAAATTTAAAAAACAACTTGGAGAACAAAATAAAAACCTTGTAGAAGGACTTGAAAAGGACAATCCAATGCCAAATTCATTTATAGTAAAGGTTGAAAAACCAGAAATTGTATCTGATGTTGTAAACAGCTTAAAATCTACAGAAGGTATTGAAAGTATAAAAGATGGCAGAGAGATTGTGAATAAAATTATAGTTATAACAAGAACTATAAAATGGGTAGGTAGTGTTATATTTATTATACTCACAGGAGTTTCACTGTTCTTGATAGGAAATACTATAAAGCTTACTGTATACTCTAGAAGAAGAGAAATAGGAATAATGAAATATATAGGAGCTACAGATTGGTTTATAAGATGGCCATTTATAATGGAAGGTATGATAATTGGAATTGCAGGTGGAATATTGGCCGATGTAGTTCTGTATTATGTTTATAAATTAGCCTTTGCAAAGGCATCAACCGGATTAATGATAATGCATTTAGTTGAGCCTCAATATGTTTTAACTAATATTTTAGGAATATTTATATTAGGGGGCGCAATTATAGGGTCGGTTGGTAGTATTTTATCTATAAGAAAATTCTTAGCGGTTTAACAAGCATGCAGTTTATCACTGCATGCTAATTTTTATAAAATTTTACAAATATTTTTGCAAATTTATTTTTTTTAATGTTATAATTATTTAAGATTTATATAAATACTATAGATGTAGAAGGTTTAATAACGAAGAGGTGGAAGAATTGAATAATAAAAAAAAATGGATAACAGGGATTGTAGTAGCAATACTTATTACAAATACTGTAACTTTATTTGGAACAAAGACATATCTTGAAAACCAAAATAGTAATTTTTCAAAACTATTCAAAGTAAGAAATCAGTTATATAGATATTATGATGGGCCTATAAACGATGCAACTTTAGTAGAAGGAGCTATTAAAGGAATGACCTCAGCTTTAAATGATCCATATACTGTATTTATGAACAAAAAAGAATTTGATGAATTTAATACTCAAACTGAAGGAAACTATAGTGGAGTAGGTTTACAGGTTCAAGCAAAAGAAGAGAAAATTATTATAGCGGATGTGTTTGAAGAATCTCCTGCTAAAAAAGCAGGAATAATTCCAAAAGATCAAATTCTAAAAGTAGATGGTAAGGATGTAACAGGAAAAGAACTTGATAAAGCAGTTACACTAATGAAGGGTAAGGATGGAACAGAAGTTACTCTAACATTATTTAGAGAAGGTAAAGGTGCTTTTGATGTAAAACTTAAGAGGGCTAAAATAAATTTAGTTACAGTAAAAGGTGAAATGATAGATGACAAAATAGGCTATGTGCAAGTTTCAATGTTTGACGAAAACACAGCAAAGAACTTTGAAAATAAGCTTAAAGAGCTTCAAACTAAAGGAATGAAGTCAGTTATTCTAGATTTAAGAGGAAATCCAGGTGGACTTTTAAATGAGTGTGTAGATATGGTTTCTAATTTTGTTCCAAAGGATAAGGTTATTGTTTCCACAATAGACAAATATAAAAACAAAAAAGAATATAAATCAAGTGGTGGAAAATTTATAGGATTACCTCTTACTATACTTACAAATGGAGGAAGTGCAAGTGCATCAGAAATATTTGCAGGTGCTATAAGGGACTATAAGATAGGAACTTTAATTGGTCAGAAGACCTTTGGTAAGGGTGTTGTTCAAACCATGTTAGGTACAGGAGAAGGGACTGCTCTTAAGGTTACAATTTCAAAATATTATAGTCCCAATGGAGAAAATATAAATCATACAGGTATAAAGCCAAATATACAAGTAGATTATCCAGATAGTCTTAGAGAAAAAGCTTATGATAGAAGCACGGACCCTCAGTTTAGTAAAGCTCTTGAGATAGCGAAAAGCAAAATTAAATAATTAGCATTTAATGTTTTAAATTAATAATAAACATATATAATATGTTTATGATTTCAAGTTAGACAGAGTTTTTCTGTCTAACTTCATTTATGGAGAGGGGAAATTATCTTAATGAGTATTTTAGTATATACTTTAAAATCAGTAGCTTTTGCACTAACAGAACCATATTTAATGGCATTTTTGATTATCTTAGCGATAGTTCTTTATAGAAGAAATAAGAAGACAACTATTATGCAAAAAATGATAATAGGAGAAAGAATAAATTCTCCATTTGAATTAACTATATCTCAAATTGTTATAGGAATTTTTGCAGGTGCATTTGCTAGTATTATAATGTCCTATTTAGGGATTGTATTTGATGAAAATTCAGCTGTAGACTTAATATTTTTACTGTCTATAGTTTTCATGTTTTTTAATCAAAGATTTATATGCTTTTCTTATTCAGGAGCAGTACTTGGAATTGTAAGTTTAATATTAGGTTTTGCTTCAATTGTTTTTAAAATGCCTAATCTAGATGCTTTAAAAATAGATATAGTAGCTTTAATGAGTATGATAGCAGTACTGCATTTTATAGAAGGAATTTTGATAATTGTTGATGGGAAAACAGGGTATATACCTGTTTTTACAAACAGAGATGGAAAAATAATAGGTGGATTTGCTTTGCAAAGATATTGGGCACTGCCTGTGGCAATGTTCTTTATGATACATAACACAGCTAACATAGGAACATCTTGGCAGGTGCCTACGCCCAATTGGTGGCCATTAATAAAAAATTCAATACCTCCCAATGTATTAAAGACTGCAGTGGTAGCTTTGATACCGTTTTATGGTGTAATAGGGTATAATAGCGTAACATTTACAAGAGATAAAAAGGAAAAGACTTTAATATCAGGAAGTTTAACTATACTATATAGTTTAGCGTTATTTGGGTTAGCACAATTAGCAGTTTTAAATATATATTTAAAGGTTTTAGTGCTTATATTTGCACCTATTGCACATGAAGGAATTATAGCATTTCAAAGATATTTAGAAATAAAGGGAACTCCAAGATATATAAGTGGGGAAGACGGAATAATGGTTTTAGAAGTAGCGCCAAATTCACCCGCTAACGAAATGGGCATTTCAAGTGGTGATTTATTAATAGAGGTTAACAATAAAAAAATTGAAAGTGAAGAAAAAATAGCTGAAGCTATTAGAGAAACTTCTAGTTTTATATGGTTTAAAGTAAAAAAAGTTACAGGAAAATTTGAAGATGTAAGTTATAATAAAATGAATGCTGCAAAAAGACTTGGCATAGTATTTGTTCCTAAAGGAGTTCCAAAGGATAGTATGGTAGTAAAACTTGATGAAAGTAAATTTGGAGAGATTTTAGATAAAATAAAAAATAAAGATAAGGATGAATAGAGAATGGGAGAATTTAAAATACATTCTAAGTTTAAGCCTACAGGAGATCAACCACAAGCCATAAATAATATAGTAAAGAGTATATCAAATAATGAAAAATTTCAAACTCTCTTAGGAGTTACAGGTTCGGGTAAAACCTTTACTATGGCTAATATAGTTGAACAAGTTAAAAAACCAACACTAGTTTTAGCACATAATAAAGTATTAGCGGCACAGCTTTGTTCGGAATTCAGAGAGTTTTTTCCGGAAAATTCTGTAGAATATTTTGTATCGTACTATGATTACTATCAGCCTGAAGCCTATATGCCTCAGACTGATACTTATATAGAAAAAGATGCGTCTATAAACGATGAAATAGATAAGTTAAGACACTCGGCTACATCTGCTTTATTAGAAAGAAAAGATGTAATTGTTGTAGCATCTGTGTCTTGTATATACGGGTTAGGAAATCCTGAAGAGTATAAAAAACTTACTATATCATTAAGAGAAGGTATGATTAAGGATAGAGATGAGGTCTTAAAAAAACTTGTAGAAATACAATATGAAAGAAATGAAATAAATTTCGTGAGAGGTACTTTTAGAGTTCGAGGGGATGTATTGGATGTATTTCCAGCATCTTCAAGTAGTAAGGCCATAAAAATAGAGTTTTTTGGAGATGAAATAGAAAGAATAAGAGAGTTCGATGCGTTAACGGGTGAAACATTGGGAATCAGAAAGCATGTATCAATATTTCCAGCATCTCACTTTGCAACATCAATGGAAAGACTTGAAGTAGCTATAAAATATATAGAGGAAGAATTAGAGCAAAGGCTTAGGGAGCTTACCGCTCAAGATAAATTATTAGAAGCTCAGAGATTGAAGCAAAGAACAAATTTTGATATAGAAATGATGAGAGAAGTTGGATATTGTAATGGTATTGAAAATTATTCAAGAATATTGGATGGAAGAGCAAAAGGAACACCACCACAAACTTTGATAGATTATTTTCCAGAAGATTACTTGCTTTTTATAGATGAAAGTCATGTCACTATGCCTCAAGTAAAAGCTATGTATGCTGGAGATAGATCAAGAAAAGAGTCTTTGGTAGAGTATGGATTCAGATTGCCTTCAGCTTTTGATAATAGACCTTTAAAGTTCAATGAGTTTGAGAATAAGTTAAATCAAGTAGTTTTTGTAAGTGCCACTCCTGCAAATTATGAGATAGAACATTCTACTAATGTGGCTGAGCAAATAATAAGACCAACAGGCCTTTTAGATCCTGAAATTTTAGTTAAACCTATTAAAGGTCAGATAGATGATTTATATGAAAATATAAATGAAACTATAAGAAGAGGATTTAGAGTTTTAGTAACTACCCTTACAAAAAAAATGTCAGAGGATTTAACAGATTATTTTAAGGAAATGAATGTTAAAGCTGAGTATTTACATTCAGGAATAGATACCATAGAAAGAATGAAAATAATAAGAGATTTAAGAAAAGGTGAGTTTGATGTTTTAATTGGAATAAACCTTTTGAGGGAGGGGCTAGATATACCAGAAGTTGCACTGGTAGCTATACTTGATGCAGATAAAGAAGGTTTTTTAAGATCTGAACGTTCTCTTATTCAGACCATAGGAAGAGCTGCTAGAAATTCAGAGAGCAAAGTCATTATGTATGCTGATAATAAAACAGATTCTATGAAAAAAGCTATATCAGAAACAAATAGAAGAAGGAAAATACAGATAGAACACAATAAAAAATATAACATAGTTCCTACAACTATTAAAAAAGATATCAGAGAAGTAATTGAAGCTACAAAAATTGCAGAAGATAAAGTTGAATATAATAGTTTAGAAGAAGCAATGGAAGCTAATAATGAAGGTATAGATTTGCTTATAGCTAAACATGAAAAAGAGATGAAGCAAGCATCTAAAGATTTACAGTTTGAACTAGCAGCACGATTAAGAGATATGATATATAAATTAAAGAAACAAAAAAAGAATACATAATTTACAATTATGTATTAGTTAAAGCTAGATATAAGAAATATAAGAAGAAAACGAGGAGTGGAAATAAAAAACGATGAGAGATAAAATAGTAATAAAAGGTGCTAAAGTTCATAATTTAAAAAATGTAGACTTAGAGATACCTAGGGATAAATTAGTTGTATTCACAGGATTGTCAGGTTCAGGAAAATCTTCTTTAGCTTTTGATACACTATATGCGGAAGGACAAAGACGTTACGTTGAATCACTATCTGCTTATGCAAGACAATTTTTAGGACAAATGAATAAGCCAGATGTGGAATATATAGAAGGACTCTCTCCAGCTATATCTATCGATCAGAAGACTACAAGCAGAAATCCTCGTTCTACTGTAGGAACTGTTACAGAAATATATGATTATTTAAGGCTGTTGTATGCAAGAATAGGAGTTCCTCATTGTCCTAAATGTGGAAAAGAGATAAAACAGCAAACAGTAGACCAAATGGTAGATAGAATAATATCCATGACTGAAAGAACTAGAATTCAAGTGTTGGCACCTGTAATAAAGGGAAGAAAAGGTGAACATATAAAGGTAGTAGAAAATATAAAAAAAAGTGGTTTTGTAAGGGCGAGAATAGATGGAGATATCATAGATTTAGAGGAAGAAGAAATTAAACTTGAAAGAAACAAGAAACATACTATTGAAGCAGTGGTAGATAGGTTAATTGTTAAGGATGATATAAGAAGCAGATTAGCAGACTCCATTGAAACAGCATTAAAATTATCAGAAGGTTTAGTTATTATAAATGTAGTTGGAGGAGAAGACATATTATTTAGTGAAAAATTTGCATGTGTAGACTGTGGAATAAATATAGGTGAGATGGCACCAAGAACATTTTCCTTCAATTCACCTTATGGAAAATGCGATCGTTGTGATGGATTAGGTACTCTTATGGAAATAAATGAAGATTTGATAATACCTGATAGAAGTAAGAGTATCATTACAGGGGCTATTGTACCACTTGGTAGTGGTAGTTTAAGGGAAGACTCATGGACGTTTAGCATATTAAAGGCACTTGCAAAGGAGTATAAATTTTTATTGGATACCCCTATACAAGATCTTAAGCCAGAGATAGTTGACATTATACTTTATGGTTCAAAGGGTAATAAGGTAAAAGTAAAGTATGAAAGAGAAAATGGCGTAATGGAGCTTAATCATGCTTTTGAAGGAGTAATAAATAATTTAAAGCGACGATATCTAGAAACTACTTCTGATTATATGAAAAATGAAATTCAAGGATATATGAGTGATAATCCGTGTCCTAAATGTAGTGGAACTAGACTTAATCCAGAAGCTTTAGCAGTTACGGTAGGACAGAAAAACATAGCAGAATTTTGCAAAATGTCTATTAAAGATGAATTGAATTTTTTAGATGAACTAAAATTGTCTGAAAAACATCAAATAATTAGTGATCAGATATTAAAAGAAATAAGAAATAGATTAAAATTTTTACTAGACGTAGGTCTTGATTATTTAAATTTAGCCAGGACTGCAGGAACTTTATCAGGAGGGGAATCTCAAAGAATAAGGCTTGCAACTCAAATAGGATCAAGTTTAGTAGGAGTATTATATATACTTGACGAGCCTAGTATAGGACTACATCAAAGGGATAATGATAGATTGATTGCTACTTTAAAACATTTAAGAGATTTAGGGAATACATTGATAGTAGTAGAACATGATGAAGATACTATGAAAGAAGCAGACTTCATTGTAGATATAGGTCCAGGAGCAGGAGAACATGGTGGAGAAATAGTTGAAGCAGGTACTATTGAAGATATAATTAAGAATGAAAGATCTATAACTGGTGAATACTTAAGTGGAAAAAAGAAAATACCTACACCAGAAAATAGAAGTAGTGGCAATGGAAGATACATTTTGGTAAAAGGAGCTAAACAAAATAATTTAAAAAATATAGATGCAAAATTTCCATTAGGAACTTTTACGTGTGTTACAGGAGTTTCAGGATCAGGAAAAAGTACTTTAGTAAATGAAATACTATATAAGGGATTAAATAAGAGAATAAACAATTCTAAAGATAACCCAGGTATACACAAAGATATAATAGGTGTAGAAAATATAGATAAAATTATAAATATAGACCAAAGCCCTATTGGAAGAACTCCAAGATCTAATCCAGCAACTTATACAGGGGTATTCGATATTATAAGAGACGTTTTTTCTAGTACGTCAGAGTCAAAAATGAGAGGATATAAACCAGGGAGATTTAGCTTCAATGTTAAAGGTGGTAGATGTGAAGCATGTTCAGGAGATGGAATAATAAAAATCGAAATGCAATTTTTATCGGATGTATATGTACCTTGTGAAGTTTGTAAGGGCAAAAGATACAATAGGGAAACTTTAGAGGTAAAATATAAAGGTAAAAATATTGATGATATCTTAAACATGACAGTAGAGGAAGCCTTAAAGTTCTTTGAAAACATACCTAGGATAAAAAATAAGCTTCAAACACTTATGGATGTTGGTCTTGGGTATATAAAGTTAGGTCAGCCTTCAACTCAGTTATCAGGCGGCGAAGCTCAAAGAATTAAATTAGCGTATGAGCTATCCAAGAGAAGTACTGGGAAAACTCTATATATTTTAGATGAACCTACTACAGGACTACATATTGATGATGTAAATAGACTTATAAGTATACTTCAAAGAATTGTAGAAACAGGTAACACTGTAGTGGTTATAGAGCATAACTTGGATGTTATAAAATGTTCAGATTATATTATAGATCTTGGTCCAGAAGGTGGAGAAAAAGGTGGTAAAGTTTTGTGTACTGGAAAGCCTGAAGAAATAGTGGAAAATAAATGTTCTTATACAGGACAATATTTAAAAAAGATGTTATAATTTATATGAGGCTAGCATGACCAAACTCTAATGCTAGTCTTTTAATGTGTTAAAATGTAATTGCAATAAGGTTAACTAAAAAAGTATGCAAGAAGGTGTTTATATGGATTTGAATAAATTAAGTTTAGTTTTTAAAATTATAATAATAGCTATAATTTATATTATAATTTTTCTAGCACTGAAAATAATGTATAAAGATATAAAAAACGGGGGCAAGAAGACCAGAAATAATAATAGAAAATCTTTAGGATTAGAAATTACTAATGCTGGTAAAAATACTAATCTGAGAAAAGGTGCTGTTATACCTATTAATGGAGAGATAACTATAGGAAGAAAAAGTGGAAATTTTCTTGTATTGGACGACCCGTATGCATCAGCATATCACGCCAGAATATTTATAAAAAATAATGATTGTGTGGTAGAAGATTTAAATAGTACTAATGGTACATTGTTAAATGGAAATAAAATGACTGGTAGAAAGTATTTAAATTCAGGAGATGAAATTAGAATAGGAAATACATCGTTTAAGGTAATAGGGTAAAAGGTTAATTACTTAAATTTAAAATTGGTGGTGAATGAATTTGAATACTAATAGAGATGAAAAAAAACTTTTGAGATATACATATCTTTTATGTTTAGTGTGTTTTGCGAATTTAGCTATACTTAAGCAATCTTTTGATAAAGGTGCTATAGTTATGTCTATAGTAACATGTCTACTTATAGGTTATTCTTATTTTATAATAAGAAAGTTCTTTTCAGATGGAGACAAATACATCTTTATATTTTCAAGTATACTATCTGTGATAGGTATGGTTATGATCTATAGGATAAACATGGCTGATTCTATAAAACAAATTATATGGTTTGCTATAGGTGTAACAGGATTTATACTTATAGTAGTGGTACTCCCTGATTTAAAGAGTTTTAGTAAGTACAAAATTACTTACTTAATACTTACTATAGCATTTATGGGCATGGCTGCGGTATTTGGTACAGAGCGTAATGGTTCTAAAAATTGGATCTTAATAGGTAATTATGGTTTTCAACCATCTGAATTCGGAAAGCTATTTTTGGTTGCATATTTAGCATCAGCTTTAAGAAACTATAAAAACTTTAAAAATTTACTATTGCCAGGCTTAGTAGTAATGATAAGTTTAGGATTTATGGTTCTTCAGAGGGATTTAGGATCTGCACTAATATTTTTTGGAATATCTGTAACCATGTTATATATAGCTACATCTAAATTTAGGTATGTGGCTACATGTTTTGGATTATCTGCAGTGGGTGCCATATTTAGTTACAAGATTTTTGATCATGTTAGAACTAGAGTATTAATATGGAATGACCCATGGCCTTATGCTACTGGAAAAAGTTATCAGGTAGTACAGTCGATGCTTTCAATAGCATCAGGAGGGCTTACAGGCTCGGGGTTAGGATTAGGGCATCCAGAGTATGTACCAGTTAATACTACAGATTTTATATTTGCAGCGTTATGTGAAGAGTTAGGTATACTTATAGGATTTGCTATAATAATATTATATTTTTTGCTTTTCTATAGATGTATGAGGGCTGCAGTTTATGAACACGACAGTTTTTCAAGATTGTTGGCAGTAGGATATAGTGCTATGATTGCATCACAGGTAATTGTTATAATAGGTGGAGTTATGAATGCTATTCCTCTAACAGGTATAACATTGCCTTTGGTAAGTTATGGTGGAAGTTCCATGCTTATCACATTCTTTTCACTGGCTATAGTTCAAAAGATATCAGAAGAAGGTAGATAAATTATGAATGATATATCAAATAATATAAAGAAGGTTCTTATAGTTTTTCTAGTATGTTTTGTAGCTTTAATATCTTATATAACTTACTTTGAAATATTTGTAGGACCTAAGATAGTTAACAAGAGTTACAATAAGAGATTATGGGTAAAGAGAAATGAAGTTTTGAGAGGAACTTTTTATGATAGAAATGGAAAACCATTAACTAAAAGTTCTAGGGTAAATCAAGAAACACAAAAAAGAGAATATACTGGTGGTGAAATATTTGCACATGTATTAGGATATGTGGATATAAAATACGGAATCACAGGATTAGAAGGAAAATATGATCAGGAGTTGATGTCTACTAATATTCAGGATAATATTAGAAGTCTCATAAAGAATAAAGGTAAAAAAGAAGAAAAGATAGGAAATAATTTAAAAACCACTTTAGATTATGATGTTCAAAGTAAAGCTTTTGAGCTTTTAGGAGATAATAGGGGAGCTGTAGTAGCATTAAACCCAAAAACAGGAGAAGTATTAGCTATAGTTTCAAAGCCATCATTTAATCCAAATAATTTACAAGAAATATGGAAATCTATAAATAGTGATAAAAACAGACCACTTATAAATAGAGCTACAGCTGGATTATATCCACCAGGTTCCACTTTTAAAACTGTTACAGCTATAAGTGCTTTGGAGAATATGCAAGGGATTAGAAATAGGACATTTGAAGACAATGGAGAATTACAACTAGGGGGAAATTATACATTGCATAATTTTGCTGGAGAAACTTTTGGAAATATAGGGTTTAAAGATGCATATGTTCATTCAAGTAATGTAGTATTTGGAACTTTGGGAATAGAGTTGGGAAATGACAAATTGAAGGAAACCTCAGAAAAATTTTTCTTTAATAAAGATATACCTGCAGACGGTATTCCTGTAGAAAAAAGTCAATTCCCTACTTTGAAAAAATATGAAAAAGGGAATATTGCACAAAGTGCAATTGGGCAGAGTAGTGATTTAGCAAGTCCGTTGCAAATGGCGCTAGTTACGGCTACAGTAGCAAATCAAGGTGTAATGATGAAGCCTCACTTAGTAAATGAAATAATAACAAGTAAAGGTGAGTTGATTAAATCAATAGAGCCGGAAAGTTTAGGACAAATTATTTCTACAAATACTGCAAATACCATGAGAGATTTTATGAAATCTGTTGTCCAAGAAGGAACAGGTGGAAATGCATCTATTGATGGCGTAGAAGTTTGTGGTAAGACGGGAACTGCAGATCATCAAAATGAAGGAAAAGATGCTCCGCCTCATTCTTGGTTTATAGGTTTTGCACCATATAATAATCCACAGGTGGCAGTTGCGGTAATTGTTGAAGATGGAGGACAGGGCGGTAAAGCTGCGGCTAGAATAGCATCAGAGGTAATGAGAACAGCTTTAAAAAAGTAAAGAACTGAAAGCGGGAATGAATATGAAAATAGAAGATATTAATAAATTAAATAGTGGAGAACCAATTGAAATTTTAGCTATGGTTAGTGATAAAAGAACAGGATATAAAAAAGACGGAAGCCCCTATATAATTATAATAATTCAAGACAATACTAGTTCTATATCTTTTCCAATATGGGATAACTATGATAAACTAATGAATTCAATAAAAGATAGCTCTATTATAAAAGTTAAAGGTGTGGCAGGAAGCTTTAATGGAAACATACAGATAAAGAGTCCTTCAATACATGTAGTTGAAGAAAACATAGATTATTCAGATTATGTACCCTATTATGCTATACCAAAAGAGCTTATAGAATATTTTATGCAAACAATAAATAAGTTAGAGGATAAGTATAGAAAAATAGTTATTGCTGCTACAGGTGCCATGGGATATAGTGAAAAAAGATGGAATGCTTTTTTAAATTGTGTTGCAGCAGAAAAGTTTCATGGTAATAAAAGAGGGGGGCTTTTTCTTCATACAATAGGAGTTATGAAAACTATGGAAGGTATTTTAAGCAACTATGTGGATATGCCTTTCTATATGAATGCAAAGGATGTATTAAATAAGGATAGGCTCATGTTAAAAGCAATAATACATGATATTATGAAAATAAAAGAATATGATTTTGATAGTATAATAAGAAGAAAGTCTATAAAGTTAGATCACATAATAATGGGAGCAGCATATGTATCAGAAATAAATAAAGAAGTAGGAAATTTACTTTCGGATGAAGAAGTAGATGATATATCTTATTCAATTCTTTCTCACCATGGTGAGTTTGGTAAGTTTGAGCCAAAGAGCGTAGAAGATATATTGTTAAATGTAGCTGATATAGTGGATAGTCAGATTGTAAATGCTATAGAAAATAAAATTTAAAAAAACCAGTGTAGTTTATGGCTACGCTGGTTTTTAAAATTTTATCCGCTTTTTTAAAAGGCATAAGTTACTGTAATTACCTGGTGTGAAGTACATATTGTTTATTAAAAAAGGTACTGTACAAATTTCTCGGGAATTCATGTTTTCCCGGGAAATTTTGTTGGAAAAAGTAAAATTATTATTAAATTTAATGATATAATATAGTCAATAATAGGGTTATTGAAAATAACCATAAAAAAATAGTTGAAATTAAACTTTATATATCATAAAAAGGAGGAAAAATGAAAGGTAAAACTCATGCAGGTGTTGGAATAGTTACTTTTTTATCGATTTATAATAGTTTGCCAGGAAAATTCAATTATATTGGCATGATGGTAGTTATATTAGCATCGCTTTTGCCAGATATTGATCATCCTAAAAGTATAATAAATAAGTATATATTACCTTTTAAAAATAAATCTACAAAGATTACTTTATATATGTGTTTGGGCATAATAATTTTATGGTATGATTACGTATATACTAAGCAGCCAGTTTTTAGGGCACTGGGAGTTTCATTTATGATAATAGCAGTATCATCACACAGAAACGGTTTAACTCATAGCTTATCAGGAATGATTATATTTTCTTTTATTGTGGGATATATTGGAAATATGTACGATATACATTACTTAGTATATTATTTTATGATAGGTTACGGTATGCATTTACTGTGTGATATGGCAACTAGTAAGGGAGTACCACTTTTATATCCTTTTAGAAACAAAAAGATGAAATTGCCTATCACCTATAAAAGCAATTCTAAAGTGGGAACTACTATAGAAGAACTGATGATGATATTTGGGATTTTATTTGTAATATATAAACTTCCAAGAATCTTTATGAATAAATTTTAGGGGTGACTATATGTTTGATTTTGAATATCATTTAAAGGTTTTACCAGATAAGCCTGGAGTATATTTGATGAAAAATGCTTTAGGAGAGATAATATATGTAGGTAAAGCCAAAGTATTGAAAAATAGGGTTAGACAGTACTTTCAAAATTCCCGAAACCACCCTGAAAAAGTAAAAGCTATGGTAAAAAATGTTGCGGAATTTGAATATATAGTTACCGATTCTGAAATAGAAGCTTTAATTTTAGAATGTAATTTAATAAAAAAGTATAGACCGAGATATAATATATTGCTTAAAGATGATAAGCATTATCCTTTTATAAAAATAACTATTAATGAGGATTTTCCAAGAATATTTGTAAGTAGAATATTAGTTAGGGATGGAGCAAAGTATTTTGGACCATATACAGATTCTTCAGCAGTTTATGAAACTATAGAACTTCTAAAAAAGATATTTCCAATTAGAACTTGTAAAAAATTAATAAAAGAAAATGGAGAAAAAGTAAGACCCTGTTTAAATTATCATATAGGATTATGCAAAGCTCCTTGTAGTGGATATATAACAAAATGTGAATATAATATTATAGTTAATGATGTTATAGACTTGTTGTCAGGTAGGGATAAGAATATAATAAAGTTATTAAATTATGATATGGGAAATGCTGCGGAAAACTTAGAGTTTGAAAAAGCAGCTGCATTTAGGGATAAAATTATAGCTGTAAGAAAAATTGTAGAAAAACAAAAAATAATAACAGGTAATTTTGAAGATGAAGATTTCATAAATTTATATAGTGATGAAAAAGACAGTTGTATTCAAGTATTCTTTTTGAGAAGTGGCAAGATAACAGGAAGAGAACATTTTACAATAGAGGATACTCAGGATATGGAACACAGTGAAGTATTATCTAATTTCATAAAGGTGTTTTATGGGGGGACTGCGTATATACCAAAAACATTATATGTACCTCAAGTAGAAGAAGGAGATCTATTACAGCAGTGGCTTACTATGAAAAGAGGCTCAAAGGTTACTATAAAAGTTCCTAAAAAGGGCGATAAAAAAGATACATTAAATTTAGTTGAGAAAAATGCTAAAATGACTTTAGAGAATTTTAAGTTAAAATTTATTCAAGATAAACAGATGCATAAGGAATCTTTGAAAGAGTTATCAGATATACTTAATTTAGAGGATATTGCTCATAGAATAGAAGCTTATGATATATCAAATATTCAAGGGGTAGATTCAGTAGGTACTATGGTAGTTTTTGAAGAGGGAAGAACAAAAAATAGTGATTATAGAAAATTTAAAATAAATACAGTTAAGGGTGCTAATGATTATGAGAGTATGAGAGAGATTTTAGTTAGAAGGTTTCAACATGGTTTTGATGAAATAAAGGGAATACAAGAAAGACAATTGGACTTAAGTTCAGGCAAATTTTGTGTTTTTCCAGATTTAATTCTTATGGATGGTGGAAAAGGTCAGGTTAACGTAGCACTTGAAGTTTTAAAAAACTTTAAAATAGATATACCTGTTTGTGGTATGGTTAAAGATGAAAGGCATAATACAAGAGGGCTTATATATAATAATGAGGAAATATCAATTTATTCATGTGCTAATGTTATGAAACTGGTTACTAGAATACAGGATGAGGCACACAGATTTGCTATAACATATCATAGAAGTTTAAGAAATAAAAGAACATTACATTCTGTATTAGAGGATATTCCTAATATAGGTAATAGAAGAAGAAAAGAACTTTTAAAGAAATTTGGCAGCATAGAGAATATAAAAGGTGCAAAATATGAAGAACTTATAGATACACCTTCTATTGATAAGAAAGCAGCAGAAAGTATTATACAATATTTTAAAATTGATAAAAAGTAAATGGAAATGATTTGTAATTGATATAGATGAAATCAGATTTATAAAATATTTAAAGAAAAAAGAAAAGCTGACTGATATAAATCTTGATTAAGAATAGTACATACATTATACTAGATATGATACATAATTTTAATTTTCAAGGAGAATATGCCATGAACAAATTTAAAGATTTTAGTACAAAATTAATTAGAGTAGTAGATGGAAAAAATATAGAAATAGATGAACTTATGAAAAATCATACATCTTTTAAAGTAGGAGGCCCAGTTGATATACTCATCACGCCTGAAAGTTTTCAACAGGTTGTAGATGTTATAAAACTTTGTAAAGAAAATAAGGTGCCTTATTTTATAATAGGAAATGGTTCTAATCTATTAGTAAGAGATGGTGGAATAAGAGGAGTAGTTATTAAACTATGTAAACTTGATAAAATAAAAGTGGATGGTAACAAAATAATTGCCCAAAGTGGAGCACTTTTAAAAGCTGTGTCAGATATTGCATTACAAGAAAGCTTAACAGGCTTTGAGTTTGCCTGTGGTATACCAGGAAGTATTGGTGGGGCTGTTACTATGAATGCAGGTGCTTACAATGGTGAGATTTCACATGTTATAGAAAGTACTAAGATTATAGATGAATATGGAGATATAAAAATATTAGACAAAGATTCACTAAATCTTGGATATAGAATGAGTTCTATATTAAAACATGGATATACAATACTTGAAGTAACATTTAAATTTGAAAAGGGAGATTACAATAAAATAAAAGGTAGAATAGAAGATTTAAATAACAGAAGAAATGAAAAACAACCACTTGAATATCCTTCAGCAGGAAGTACATTTAAAAGGCCTGAAGGCTATTTTGCTGCAAAACTTATAGAAGATAGTGGTCTAAAGGGCGTAAAAGTAGGAGGAGCAGAAGTATCTGAAAAGCATTCAGGATTTATAATAAATAAAGAAAATGCTACTGCAAAAGATATTTTAGATCTAATCAACATTGTACAAGAAAAGGTTAAAGGTAATTTTAACATAGATTTGTATACTGAGGTTAGAATAATAGGAGAAGATAAAGAACAATAAATTGCATAAATTTAAGATTAAATGGAGGGTTTAACATTGAAATATATGTTGAATTCTCCATTTTATCTTCTATTCCTTCTTTAAAACTGTTATGTTATAATTATAAAAGTAAATCTATATAAATTTAGAGTATTTATAAGGAAAGTTTTGTTACTTGTAATTTTAAACCTTATATAATTTAATACTTAATGGAGGTTTAGCCATGAGATTTGTTATAGTAACAGGGCTATCGGGTGCTGGAAAAACTCAAGCTATAAGAAACTTAGAAGATTTAGGGTATTTTTGTGTGGATAATCTTCCACCTACGTTGATTCCTAAATTTGCAGAAGCTTGTTATCAAACTGATGGAAAGATAGATAGAATAGCTTTAGTTATAGATATAAGAGGTGGGAAATTTTTTGATGACTTATTTGAAAGTCTAAAACACTTAAAGGATCAAGGATATAAATATGAAATTTTATTTTTAGATGCTTCTGATGAGGTATTAATAAAAAGATTTAAAGAGTCAAGAAGAAAGCACCCTTTAGATCCAGATGGAAGAATATTAAATGGAATATCAATGGAAAGAAACAAATTGAGAGAAGTAAAGGATAGAGCAGATAATATTATTGATACTTCAAAGCTTGCTACAAGAGAATTGAGAGAAGAAATTACAAAAATATATGCTGAAGAGGGCCAAGTGGAAACACAGCTTATTATAACAGTGCTTTCTTTTGGATTTAAGTATGGAATACCAGTAGATTCTGATTTAGTATTTGATGTAAGATTTTTACCAAATCCTTATTATATACCAGAGCTAAAGAAATTTTCTGGTAATGATAAGCCTGTTAGTGAATATGTTATGAATTTTCAAGAAACACAGAACTTTATAGATAAATTAGAAGATATGCTTAAATTTTTAATTCCTAATTATTTAAAAGAAGGAAAAAGGCAGCTTATTGTTTCAATAGGATGTACAGGGGGAAGACACCGTTCTGTATCTATTTCCAATGTTATTTATGAAAAACTAAAAAAACACGGTCATAAGGTTAATATAGATCATAGGGATATAGAAGAAGATGTTAACAAAGGTGGT
>CAZKOJ010000033.1:0-30636 GCA_964554365.1 uncultured Clostridium sp.
TAATATAGCATTAGCTACGTCTGAAGCTTCTGCTCTTGTTGGTCTTGGGTTTCTTTCCATTGAATCCAACATTTGTGTAGCAGTTACAACAAATTTACCAGCTTTATTACATTTTTCAATTATCATTTTTTGAGCTGATGGCACTTTTTCTATTGGAATTTCTGATCCCATATCTCCTCTAGCAACCATTATTCCATCTGAAAATTTGATTATTTCATCGATATTGTCAACGCCCTCTTGATTTTCAATTTTAGAGATTATTTGTATATCATGCCCATCAAATTGTTCTAATAATTTTCTTATAGCTAAAACATCTGATGCTTTTCTTATGAAAGACGCGGCTATATAGTCAACACCTATTTCACAACCAAATTTTAAATCTTCAACGTCTTTTTCTGTAAAAGAAGGAAGATTTGTTTTTACATTTGGCACATTTGCATTTTTTTTGGTGCTTATCATACCACTATTTCTTATAATACAGTGTATGTTAGTTCCTTCTACTTCTTGAACTTCCATACCAATTAAACCATCTGCCATTAATATAATATTTCCTGGCCTAACATCTTTGTATAGTTCACGATAGCTTAAATTACATCTTGCAGCATCTCCATCTACATCTTCACCACAAACTATAGTGTAATTTGTATATTCAACTAACTCTACTTTTTCTGGAAAATATCCTGTTCTTATTTCAGGGCCTTTAGTATCAAGTATTATTCCTATCTGCTTATTGTATTTTTCCCTCAATTTTTTTACTTGTTCAATTCTTTTTCCATGCTCTTCATGATCTCCATGGGAAAAGTTATGTCTTGAACAACTCATTCCAGCTTCAATAAGCTTAGATAAAATCTCCTCTGAATCACTTGCTGGGCCAATAGTAAAAATCATCTTAGTTTTTTGCATTACTTACTCTCCTTAACATAAATTAAAAGTTTATTTTTAAAAATTTTTTAACTATATTATCGATATGATATTATTAATATGATAGTACATTAGCTATCTCATATAAGTTTTCATCTTTATAACAAGGAATTAGCAATCAGAAAACTGTTTATAGTTTTCTGCCATGGTATCTGACCTCATGACCTACTATAGAATTTAACTACTTAAACTTTAAATTTCTTTACCATCTCATTTAAATTGTTTGCAAGCTTAGATTGTTCTCTCACAGTTTCAGAAATTTTATTTATAGAAAAAGTAGAATGACTTAAACTTTGTTCTATATCATTAGTGCTTTCTGAAGACTTTTGTGACATTTCTGCCATGTGTTGAACAGCCTCTGAAACCTGACTTATTGTACCACTTATTTCTTCTGACATTGCTGACAATTCTGATGACATAGAATTCACAAAATCTGCATCCTGATAATATTGATTTCCAATACTAGAGAATTCTCTAAATTGTTTATTTACCTCTTCATCCATAAATTTTAAAAGTTCATTACTACTCATTAATAAATCATTAAAAGATTTCTGTACTTTTTCAATCAAATCTTTAACATTTTTAACAGCTTCAGAAGATTGGTCTGCAAGCTTTCTTACCTCTTCAGCAACAACCGCAAATTCTCTTCCCTGTTCACCAGCTCTTGCAGCTTCTATTGCTGCATTTAGTGACAATAAATTAATTTGTTTCGATATTGCAGAAATTGTATTTGCCATAACCCCTATTTCACTTACAACCTTACCTTCTTCAATAGACTTAACTATCATTGATTCTTTTTTTCGATATACTTTTTTTATAGTTTCAATTGCTTGCTTACTGCTACTTACTACATTATTTGCCCTTTCTTTTATATTTATGGCATTATTTGTTCCATCTATAGCTTTTGCAGATAATATATCAATGTTGGAATCAACATCTTCTACTGATGCAGATATTTCCTCCGATATAGAAGTATTTTCTTGAATACCTATATTTATTTTCTTAGTTGATTCATTTACTTCACTAACCTTCTTGCTTATCTCATTTATAGAAAAATCCAAATTCTTACTGGATGAATCTATGTTCTTTGTCTTTTCTGCAATATTATTTATGAGCGTCCTTACATTTTGTTGAGCTTTATTTAAGGTTTCAGCGGTTTGTCCATACTCATCACCACGTTTGAGAATTAAATCCTCTGAAAAGTCATAATTTGAAAGTCTTGTAGCTAAATCTTTTATCTTAAATAACACTGCCGATAAATCCTTAGATATGATTATTCCTAAAATCAATGTTATTAATATTACAATAAATACCAATAATGCAAATTTAATTTTTGTATTATCAATAGTAACTTTCACATCTGTTTGTGTTCCTGCTGCTGTAATTTCCATAACTTTTGTCATCAAATGTATGCTTTCTCTCGCATCTGCAAAAGCCTTTTCAAATTGCTCTTGATTTTTCACTTCACCAGTTTCAATATTAAAGCTACTCAACCAAACTTGATAATCTTTTTCAAATTCAGCATAAAGCTCAAATATATTTTTATTGACCTCATTATGTTTAACCCCTACTAAAAGCTGTTTTATAGGAAGTAATATATCCATAGCCTTTTTCATTCTATCTCTTATTTGATTGATATTATCTTTTAATGATTGTCTATTTTTTGTCTTATTAGAATCACTTATATTATCCATAACCAAAGCATTCTGCGCAATAAAAGCCTGATACAGATCTGTATCAACGTTTAATATAAGCTCATTTATTTTATACATCTTCTCATAATCTGTTAAAATACTATAAGTACTATTAATTTTCCATATTCCTTGCATTGATATAAACAAAACTGCTAATAATGGTATAAATACCATTAACATAAGCTTTATTCTTATTTTTAAATTTTTCATAGTAGTCTCCCTTATTAAAAAATTTCAATATGCGATAAGAAACGATTACACGGTTCGCTTTTTGCATAAGGTACCTATTAAGCTTTTAATTACATTCAGACAATAGTTCTCCAATGAAGCCAGGCTGTAGGCTTCTCCTCTACTTGATAATTTAATAATACTGAAAAAACTACAGTTTTACAAAGACATTAGATAAAGGAAATAAAATTATTCAAATAAAAATAGGCCAGAATTTTTTCTTATGAACATACAGTATCAGTCACCATTATACTTTCGTTTTATTCCTTGAAATATTTTACGCAAACTTTGGATTTGAGTGTTTTCAAGCCTTGCTGGGCACACATTAAAAAAGAAGCTATCTCCTCAAATGATTTAATTAACCATTCAGACATAGCTCTTTATTATTTATATTTTATGCTCCCCTTTTCTTCGTAAAGCCCATAAAGTCCATTTGTAACATGAAAATATCTGCTGCAGTAAGGTTATTTAGAGAACCATTCATAAAGTATTTCTCTCCGGCTACCTTAACATCATCTTTTCTAACATCTTCTCCCCATATTATAGTTGGAACTCCATCTCCAGTATGATCTCTTGCTTCACATGGAGTTGAATGATCAGCTGTAAAACTTACATAGCATTTTGATTTATCTATATTATCTAATATATAACCAACCATCTTGTCTATCTTTTCTATAACCTCAACTTTCTTTAAAGGTAGGTTATCATGACCTGCAAGATCTGTTGCCTTAACATGAATAATAACCCAATCATATCCTTTATTTATATACGCTACTGCCTTTTCACCTTTTTTATCCATTCTCGTATCAAAGTTTGCAGTAAAATCTTCTTCAGTATACTCTTCCATTCCTGCTAAATTTGCAATACCATATACTGTTTTATCTCCAGCTATACATACTGCCTTAATTCCAAACTTTTCTGTTATCTTCGGCATGAATTTCTTTTGCCCAACACCTCTAGTTAAAATTGCATTTGCAGGTTTTTCTCCATCTTCAATTCTCTTTAGATTAACTGGATGATCTTTTAATATTTCATTAGCTTTCATTGTAAATTCAAGAAGATTTTTTGCTGTTTTATTGCTTTTACTATCATTTTCATCTATTGCTACTGGTTTTACTAATTCCTCTCCTTCGCAGGCTGTTCCTGGATCAGTACAAATTATTTCTTTTCCTAATCCTTCTCCTCTTAATACAACAGCTACTCTATGATCAGTTAATTCCTTAACTAAAGCTTCTGTTCCATCTTCTAATATCATTCCATTTAATGACTTTGCTAATAAGTCTGTATCTTTCCTAATACGACCTGCTCTTCTATCAATAACAATATCATTATCATCTATAGTTCCAAAGTTACCTCTAAAAGCAACATCTCCATCCTTAATCTCTATCCCAGCACTCATAGCTTCAAGAGGCCCTCTTCCTGAGTAAACTTCATTGCTATCATATCCAAATATTTCAAGGTGACCTACATCAGTACCAACTCTTATACCTGGTAATATTGGATATACATTTCCACACATACCTTCAGCTACTAATCTATCTAAATTTGGGGTATTTGCTTTTTCAAGTGGAGTTAATCCGTTTAACTCTTTATTAGGCCTGTCCCCTAGTCCATCTGATATTATTAATATACCTTGTCTTTTTCTCAAATTAATTCACCTTCCTAATATATCTTCTTAGTTTTTTAAATTTTTCTTCTTTAATTTTTCTTCTTTAGCCTTTTGTAATAAATCTTTATTCTTAACCATAAATGATATTGAAATTACAATTGCTAATACCCAAACTATATAATTGAAATTTTTATTTTTGTTATATACATTAATTGAAAACTTCATTTCACTTCCACTTTTAATTTTTCCTAAAACATAACTTCCAAATATTTTTCCATCTTTTTCAAAAACTTTATATTGCTTTTCTGAATTAAAACCAACTATATTTAAAATTTCATATCCCTTAGGAGCTGCTAAGCTAACTGTGTAATTTTCAATATTTAAGGGTGAAGTATTCTTTCCTGTAAAGTCAATTAATTTTACATTTTGAGGAAATGTATTCCCTATCTTAGCTTTTTTTTCCACATAAGTTTTTTCTTGTGTAATTTCAAGAAAAAACTTAACTTTTTTATTCTTTTCTTTGAAGTTTAATGAGTTATATTCTATGTCACCATTTTTTATAAGCTTAATATCTCCATTTTGTGTACCCTCTTCTACGGTAATTTTATTTATTATACTATTTTTATAAGATGGAAAATATATATTACCATTTGAATCTGTTATAGCTTTTATACTTTCTTTTATATTGGCATTTTTTCCATCTTTAGTGATTATATCATCTATAGATACTAGCTTTACTTCTTTACCTGCTGCAAAAGCTGACTCTGATGCTGAAACTATTAAAGTTAATGCTAATAATATAGTCAGTAGTTTTTTCATATAATTTTTCCTCCTAAACTATTCCTAATACTTTAAACCAAGTAAATGAAGCAACTATTAAAATTCCCCATTTCACTACTAATACAAGCAATCCATAAATTAATTCTTGTAATACTGTAAAGTATCCAGTGTTGTAGTATATAAGATTGACCTTACTACTTGGTGGCAATGTAATTGTATCTGCAATAGTTAATGCTGCTGGTAATGCAAGAGCAACTGGATTGTATCCTGCTGTTTTCGCTATCGTTATTATTGTTGGTATAAGTATTATTGTTCTTACTGTTTTTGATGTAAATACTAAGTGACTGAAACTTGAAATAAACATTATTACTGCAAATAATACATAAAAACTTAGGTTTTCAATTCCTAATGAAGTAAATATACTATTAAGTACCCATGATGCAACCCCTGTATCATTTAATGCAACTCCACCTGCATATGCTCCACATGCAAATATTAATAAGTTCCATGATATCTTAGCTTCTTTCCACTTTAATATTCCTATATAAGGCATGAAAAATAATGCTGCTGATAGTATTGCAACCATAACTAAGCTTAATCTAAATCCAAATATTTTAAGTTGTCCCTTATCCAATGCCCACATAATAACTGTAAAAGCAAAGATAATAAGTGCTTTCTTCTCTGTTATTGACATCTTTCCAAGGCTATTATATTGATCTTTAAGTTTTTTCATATCTTCTTCAGTAGCTTTTTTATTATGTACTTTAAATAATGACTTACCTATAAAAAATGAAGCTATTAATGTAAGTATAGTTATTGGAGCTGATGCCATAAACCATTCACCCCATGAAATTTCATGACCTGAAAGGTCTCTTATAAAGCTGACTGCAAGTATTTGTGAAGATGTGGCTGTTAATATAGCAGCTGTTGATAAATTATTTGACTGAATCCCTTGTAATGCTAATAGTCTACCAAAGTTATTTTTAGGGTCATCTAAATTAACATGAAAGGCTTCTATTACTAACATTACTATCGGGAACATCATAGCTGCACGAGCTGTTGTTGATGGAACAACAAAAGCTATTAGAAAGTTTGTTGCCATAAGTAATGCTAATATACTATTAGTACTCTTTCCAAATTTATTAATAAGAAATAGTGCTAATCTTTTAGCAAGTCCACTTTTTTCCATACCAGATGCTATTATGAAAGCTGCAAAAGTTAACCAAATAACTTCATATCCTAAAACCCCCATAACATGAGTTTCATCCCAAGCACCTGTTAAAGGTAATAAAACTATAGTAAGTAATGCTGTTACATAGTTAGGTATACTATTTGTTATCCATAATGTTAATGCAAATAGGAATATTCCCATTGCCATTTTCCCTGAATAAGAAAGACCATTTGGCGTTGGCATTGTAAAAATTATTGCAAACAATGCAAGTGCGATTGCTAAGCCAAAAAACTGCATTCTTATTTCAAAAGGACTTTTTTGTTTTTTTATCTTTACCTCTTTTTCTGAATTAGTCAAAATACATTTCTCCTCTCATTTCATTTTTGTATTCGTTTTCTCGTAACCATTGTAAGATAAATTAATTTTTATATCCAATTATAAATACTTATCAAATCTTTTTTCCATAATTTTGCTATAAATGTTTTTTATAGTTGTTTGTTTATAATTTATTAACTTATTAACTAATATGTATTATACTAATGTTAAAATAAACTTTATATTAAGAGGTGTTGAAATGAACATTCAGACTTTAGAAACATTCATTATTCTTGCCGAAAATAATAACTTTACTAAGACTTCTCAAAAATTATTCTGCACCCAGGCTGCTATATCCATTAGAATAAAAAACTTAGAATCCTATTTTGGTACAGAATTATTTTTAAGAGATAATAAAGCTGTAAAGTTAACTGAGGCTGGAAAAACATTATTACCCTATGCTAGAAAAATATTAGATACATCAAATGAAGTTAAACTTAAAATTTCATTATTAAACGATTTAAAAGAACAAAAGATAAATCTTTCATGTTCTAGTACACCAGGTACATATATTCTTCCCGAAATAATATATAATTTTAATCAAAAATATCCATACATATCCATATTAAATGATGTTAAATACACTAAAGATGTGATACGAGACATAAAAAACAATGCTTGCTCAATGGCCTTAATAAGTCAGCCAGAATTCTTCGCAACAGTAACAGAAGATTTAACTTGCGAAGCTATTGTTGAAGATCCTATAGTATTATTCGTAGGTAAGACCCATCCTTGGGCAAAAAAAAAAGCTATAAAAATAAGTGATTTAAAGAATACTAATTTTTTAATATCAAATCCTAAAACTTCAATAATTAAGTATGTTGAAAACTTAGGAGATTTTAAATTTGAATCAGAAAAGATTTATACAATAGGCAATATAGAAGCTATAAAACAAGGGGTTATTTCAGGTATAGGCGTATCTATTTTATCCTATTACTCTATTAAAAATGAACTTAATTATGAATTAATTAAATCTATTCCATTCAAAGAAAATATAAAAATGAATAGAAAAATTTATCTTATAAAAAATAAAGACTACAAATTCTCTCTAGCTGAAGAAGTATTTGTTAATTTTTTAAAAAATTCTTTCTCAAATAAAAAATAAGATGTTATCTAGCGCTATCAAATGGCAGAATAGAGACTTAGATTATGTTCTTTTATAATATTTAATAAATATCTTAATTACACGAAACTTTCTAGAGTCTCTCCATATAAATGTCTACTGTGGTCTCAAACAAGGGCTTCTTCCATACCTAAAATTTCTCTAGACATTAAGTCTGAGTGAATATAAATCACACTCCACATGGGTGTATGTGAACATATTTTAAGCACTATAAAAATCACCCACATTTTAGCAGATGCTCTTTATACTATTTTTTAAATTTGCATGGCTGCTTGTTATAGCTGCATTTGTTGTCTTTTGTCCAAAAGCTTATATTGTTTTATATTTTTCATCTAACATCATTTATTATGACCTCCTTAAATTTTCACTGTTAATATTGTAATCATGAAAAAAACTTACTAAAAATAAGCAAGTTCTTTCATTTTCCTGTACAACTCTTATATTTTCAATAAAAAACTAGCCTAATATTAATATACTAAGCTAGTATTATTTTAAATCTTTATATGAATACTTCAAAAATTGCTCATACAAATTATTTTGTGAATTCATATTTTCCATAACATTTCCTCCAATAAATAATACTTTTATTTACTATATTATAGACTAATAGCCCACTAATATAAATAATTTTTTATCTATCCCCTAATTGTTGGACTTAATGTGTAGTATCGTTAGTTAACCTGACACAAATGGCACGTAAACTTCGCTAGGAATAGCCTATAGAACGGAACATCGTGTAGTAAAAGGGACTTTATAGTTATGATTCCTATATATTGATGTATATCATTTAAAAGCTTACTTTCATTTTGTGTTACAAAAGTAATTGCTCTACCCATCTTGCCTATGCGTCCAGTTCTTCCTATCCTATGAACATAGCTTTCTTTGTTTCTGGTATATCATAATTAATTACAAGCGTGATATTATCTATGTCTATCCCTCTAGCTGCAACATCTGTAGCTATAAGATATCTAAAATAACCTTGCTTAAAATTATTCATCACTCTTAATCTATCACTTTGTTCCATTCCACCATGTATTTTTCTACAATCTAATTTATTCAAAATTAATATTCCTCCAAATTTTTTATATTTAATTTTAAACCACAAAATATCAGTATAATTATAAATCTATTATTAATCAGCTCTATTAAAAAGATACACAGGAATTATGCTGTGTATCTTTTCTATCTTAATTTAAATATAATCTCGTGTCTTTCATAAGAATCTCATTATTTCATAAGAATCTCATTATTTCATTGTAAATAGATGAGGTTCTTGTAAGTAATCTTGAACAATTCTAAGTGCTTCACCAAATCTTTGATAATGAACAACTTCTCTTTCTCTTAGAAACTTTAAGGGTTCTATTACATCAGGATCGTCAGCCATATTTATTAGATATTCATAGGTTGCCCTTGCTTTTTGTTCTGCAGCTAAGTCTTCAGTAAGATCTACAATTGGATTCCCTTTTGATTGAATATATGAAGCATTAAAAGGAACACCTGAAGCACTTACAGGGTATATTCCTCTACCATGGTCTGCATAATAGCCACTCATACCCCCTTCTTCAATTTCTTCAAGACTGGCACCTTTCATTAATTGTCGAACCATAGCACCAACCATTTCTAAATGAGCCAATTCTTCGGTACCAATATCATTACATGTTGATATTGCTTGGGGAGTAATCATGGAAAATCGTTGACTTAGATATCTTAGTGAGGCACCTAATTCACCATCCGGTCCCCCATATTGAGTAATAATAATTTTTGCCATTTTAGGATTTGGATTTTTAATCTTTATTGGATACTCTAAGAACTTATCGTAAGTCCACATAAATTACATCCCCTCCTTTTCAAGCTCAAAATTGGCATCACTTTCCCAAGGCCATGGATTATTTATCCATTGCCATGGATAAGGGCTCAGGGAGTCGTGTTCAGATAACATTCCATAATTCATCTCATAGCATTCTTTTAATCTTTTTGATTCCATTACATAAAAATTATATTTTGCAAGAGCCTCTTTATCCATTGGATGAGTATTAAGAAACAAAGCCAGGTCTTCTTTCATAAATTCTACAGCAACAATTTGTTTTAAGAGTTCCATCTTATTTTTCATAGAGTTCTCTCCTTTTTACTTGATTCCAATGGATTATAATTTTTGTCTTCCCCTTCATAAGGACTATAAAGTTCTGGAAAAACAGTTCCCCTTTTAAGCGCTTCAATAGGTGAAAAGAGTGTACAAAGGTTCTGGTAGGGAACATACGCCGCGGCTAATCTAACATCTCTTATTACAGTTTCTTGTGGAATACAATTACTCATTGGTGAACATTGTATTTTCTTTTTTTTGGTTTTATTCTGTTCCAATTTAATCCTCCATATGATATTGAATACATAATATTATATTCAAGTGTTTAAAATAGTGCTTATAATTTATTTTTTTATAGATAAATGTAACTGTGCTATATAAATACTTTTTTAAAAAATTCTTTAATAAACTTCACTTAGCGTAAGCATTCTAAAGCTTGCGTGGAATCCAATAGTGCCTAATGTTTTTTCATTACACACCTTTAATTATTTTTTTACTAATGTCTATTTAATCGGACTCAGTTCAAGGTGATACGCCTTTTTTATTTTTGTCTTCTTATAATAATTATAATATTCCAGTTACTTTGACACTAGTGGCATATGGTATGTATAATCATTAAGATTATTGAACATTATACATTTCTTTTTTTCATATATTGGAATATAGTTTCTCTGTGTTTTTGCTCTTCCTTTTGTACATGATTTAATACATCACGAGCTCCAGTGTCTCTAAATTCAAAATTGTAGTATCGTACGCTCCTGAAACATATTTTTCTGTCATTGATAAATCTGTACACATATCAGCATCATATAAATTAGCTCCACATGGTTGTGTATTATTCATATTGGCGGTAGAACCTTGGTTTCCCATAATTTGCTACAAACTTTGATTTTGATGCAAAATCTCTGAGCTTATCCTCCATAGCTTTTGGTAGTTTAATCTTAGAAAGAGTGGCTACAGTATTAAGAAAACTTGGATGCTCACTTGAAATGCCAGCCCATAATTGAAGTTCATTAAAAATACAAGGGAATTGATTTATATAAGTGTAACAATACATATTTTACCTTCTGATAAATTACACACAATATATTATATATAATTTATATAAAATGGTAACTTAAGACTTATTTCAATAGCAAAAATCAATGGACTGGTTTTAATGATGTAGTGATATAATTCTTACAACTAATTACATATCTATATCATCGCTCTTTCATCTTGCATCCTTCATCTGCTATGGGCATTTTAATATATTCTGCAATGCCTTGTTTATGATTATTATAATCTTATTTTTCAAAGTAACTTGATCATAGTCACAATTTAAAACTCTCGTACTATACTAATTACTGGAGAAACTTTATTGGAGGCAAACTGTGGAAAAAACAAATTCTAAAACTAGACATATGGACCAATCTCAAGACTTCGAAAGGAACTATCCTTATATGAACCCAATGATGTACAATTATCCTATGATGTATTGGAATCAAGGCATGTATGGAACATCTATGATGTGGGGAAATCCTGCCATGCAAGGAACATCATCGATGTACGAAAATCCTATGATGCAAGGCTATCCATCAATGTATACAAACCCTATGATGGAAGGAACTCCTCAGATGCAAGGAACACCATCGATGTACGAAAGTCCTATGATGCAAGAAATTCCTCCACGAACTGGAATACCAGAATCATCAGATGATGCACAAACAACTTTTAGCATGTTCCGTGATTCATCATCTGAAGAAATAAGAGACGAAGAAGGTTATCGTCCTTGGCATCACGGTGGTTATCATGGGTATCATCATGCTTACTATCCATACTATAATGATTATCTATATTATTACAACTATCCATATATCCCTTTTATCCCTTATCTATGGGGATATTAGTTTCCTCTAGAAAATATATAAAAAAAGCTAGCAGAGGTTAAAAACTGCTAGCTTTTTTGTTTTCTTATGTTTAAACTTCTTAAAAATAAAAATGCATTTTCATTTTCGCATTGACTTTTACACATAGCTCATCTATATTAATTCTATGCGTAAATATTAATAGAGCAGCTTACAAGTTAATCCCTTGTACCTAAAAAAATTAAGCAAAAGGGTGTGTTATTATGAATATAGAAATTAAGCATGGTGTTAAAGAGTATTTAAATCAACAAAATGTTCAGGATATTTATATAGAAATGGATAATAGAGGTGGATGTTGCTCAGGACCTGTTTTTGTTCCTGTAGTGAAGTTAGGGAAACCAGATTATATCAACACTTATGACATCTTTGTCATAGAGCAAATTACAGTTTACTTGCCTAAAAAAATCAATAATGAAGAAACTAAAAACATTACGATTAAGCTTCGCAATATTTTAGGATATAAGTCTTTAATTGTAAATGGGATACTTGCATATAAAGAAAAAACATGGGAAAAGAAAAAATACTAAACCATTTCTTTCTGCAATTATTGAATGGATTTTTTAATACCACCACTACTATCAAATTTATTATTAAAACAAATATGACAGATAAAGCAAAACTATATTAGATGGAGTTTAAAACCCTATCTGATATAGTTTTGCTTTATCATTGTTTGCTACCTCGGGCTGTAGAATAAAAAAATATGGATTTACAGTTATTACTCATAGGTTTAAAATTAATTATAATGAATGGTTGAAAGGAGATATCAAATGATTAATTCTATACTATTAAAAAATTTTAATTTTTATATAAACCCTGATGAAATATCAAAAAAATTAAACCTTTCTAGTGAAGAAGAGATTAAAATTGTAAAAAATCTCACAAAAGAAGCTGAAAATACAGCAGTTCCTAAAGCTATTTTTAAGGAATGTCCTATATGCGAAAAGGGAGACAACTTTATCATATTAGATGGAATAAAATTCTCAAGTAGAGTTATAAGTGTAAACTTATGTGAAGAAAACAAAGCTTTTCCTTACATAATTACTTCTGGGACTGAACTTAAATATTGGTGCGACTCTAAAAAAGATGAATTTGAAAAAAAAGTTGCTGAATTTATAACACAAGAAACTTTAATTCAATGCCATACCCTTCTTAAAAAACACATAGAAAAAAAATTCAACACTGGAAACTTAGCAAGAGTGAATCCAGGTTCAACTATAGATTGGGAACTTAAAGAGCAAAAAAACATTTTTGAAATTTTAAGTGATAAAATTAAATCTATAGAAGTTACTATTGATAGTAATTTCTTTATGACTCCTACTAAAACTTATTCTGGAATTTACTTTCACAATGAAACTGATTACAAGAATTGCTATATGTGCAGCGCTAAAGATTGCCCTTTAAGAGAAAAAAATTATGATGAAAATTATTATAGCAAGTACTATAAATAAAAATTCACCAACTTAGTTGTTGATATTGATACAAGCATATGTATGTGATCTACGCATATGTTTGTATCTAACCATTTATTTTAAGTTTAAGTATTTCTTAGTCCATGGACAAACTACTATGCACTTTCCACATACTCTTTCTTTTATGCCAATTTCATTACTTACCTTATCTGCCGTTTTGCTACAATTAAATGCATTATAATAAGTATCTCTACTCAATTTTATATTCCAATTTACACCTCTAACAGCATCACCTGGACAATATTTTTTGCATTCATTACACTTACCACATTTTGACTCATTTATAGGTATTCCAACTTCTAACTCTGCATCAGTTAATATAGTTGATAATCTTATTGAAGAACCAAACTCCTCTGTAATAAGCAGTGCACATTTCCCAATCCAGCCAAGTCCAGCTCTTGTTGCTACAGTTTTATGTGGTAACATTGTGCTTAAACTTTCTTCATTCTGTTGTACAACCTTTGTTGTTTTAGGAACTGCACTATATCCATAAGATTTTAAAATATCAGATGCATATTCACCAATCTCATCTAACAGATTATTAAGCCTTAAATACTCAGAATAATATTCTTTTGTAGGGCCATTCTCTATACCAGAAATTATAACAGGATCAATGGCCACTGCAATTGAAATTCCATATTTAAAACCTTCTGTTTTTTCAGCTGGCATATCATTTAAATCAGCAAATCCTACAAGTGATGCCCCCTTTTTTAGTAAAGCTTCCTTAATGATTTTACTTAAACTATCCATTCTTATTCCCCCCATTTTGTTGTTCATGCTTAAAAATACAGTAAGTCTTATAACCTTGTACTGCCTAATCTATAATTCTATTCCTTTATCTTTTTTATATTTTATGAATATCTCTTTAATTTTCTCCTTTTCTTGTTGATTAAGTTTCCAAGTTATTATTTTTTCTTTTATATTTATTCTAACTCCAAATGTGTATCTATTCTTATTGTTATATTTTTCAATATACCAATCTTTTACTTTTTCCCATTCTATAAACTCATATATACTTCCAAACAGTGCCATACAACCTATACCAAGAGTAGAAATAAAAATCTTTCTTGAATATTGAAGAATTCCAATAATTTCAATGATTACAATTGTAACTAAGAAGAATTTATTTTCTAAACTTTTATATTTCATTGCATTATTTACATTCATTAGTAGCACACAATTATATACAGTAAACAAAATTATAGCCCCGAAATTTTGTTTACTTACTTTACATAGCACATTTCCTATAGAACCTTTAAAGTGTCTTTTCTTAAATCTTAAATATTGTAAAAGGATAAAAAATATACTTAGTATAATATAGGAAACATCAAATAAAGAAATCACGCTCTCCCTCCATTCTAATAGCTCCAAATCTAAATGGACCTTGAAGTATTCTATTTAAGAAATAGGATTTGAATATTCTCCTACTAAATATTCAACTCCTTTCATTTTATATTATTTTCCTTAGAATCAATGCTATTACAATAGAAAGTAGTCATTATACCTTAATCTTTTTATCTATCCTTAACTCATATCTACCTTGGAATACAATTCAATAATGTTTATAAAGTTATTATTTGTTAATGCAATTTTCTCAACTTCCCCATGTGAGTTAAATAATTTATATGAATTTGCTTTTTCATCACTCTTTATTATCCTAAAACTATCATCTTTAATAACTATGGCACAATTATTTTCAAGTGCAATTCCAACTTCCTCAATTGTGCCCATCATTTCATCAAATCCTTTTCTTCCTTCTTCGTTGTAATGAGGACAATGAATAGCATTAATAAATCCTAACCCTTCAACACATACGTACTTAACCCCTCCATCTTTATTGCGACCACTATCACTATATCCATACTTAAACCAACATATAGACCCTGCACTAAGTCCAGAGAGAATCACTCCTGCTTCATAAGCCTGTTTTAAATATACGTCAACCTTAAACTTACGCCATATCTCTATCATTTTAACGGTATCACCACCACCAATATAAATAACATCTGCTGACAAAATTTTATTTTTAATTTCTTGGTCAGATAATTTACCATCTATTAAAAATAAGGTATCAGTAACACATCCCAATTTCTTACTATACACACTGTTAAATACATCTATATATCCTTGTGCCTCACCACTTGCAGTAGGTACAAATAATACTTTGGGACATTCTTTACCTGATAATTTAACAATATACTTATCAATAGCAAGAGTTTCTAAATCACTTATGTCTCCCCCTCCGATTGCAACTATAGTACTCACATAAATCTCCCCCTAACTTTAATAAAACTCCCCTTATAAGAACATACTTTTCTTCAATTAAAGTGCTTTCTATAAACCTAATACTCCTATAGACTGAAGTATTCTTGCCACAACATATGTGTATGCATTTTCTTTAATTCTAAAAACTCATCTCTTAGCACTCTACTCGTTACCCCTTTTATTTTTTGCTTCTTGATATAATTTCCCATTCTTCTTTCAATATACCATAACTCACAGAATCGTAATATTTACCTTCAACAATTCTTGCTTTTCTATAAACAGCTTCTTTTTTCAAACCTAGTTTTTCAGATAGTCTCATCATCCTTTTATTTCCTGACCAAGTTGATAGCCCGATCCTTATAAGTTTTGGGTTTTGATGGAAAATTTCATTAATCCATATTTCCATGGCTTTATAACCTATTCCTTGTCCCCAATAATCCTCATTAAAAATAACAATTCCAATTTCCATCCAAAGAGTTTCTTTTGATTTCCAATACCAATTAACCTGTCCAATTATCTCATCAGTATCTTCATTTGCTATTATTTTTTTATTTTCGAGTACATTTTTTTCTCCTTTTAGTATTAATACTTTTAATTCTTCAATATACTTTCTTAATTCCTCTTCATTACTTTTTTTATAATAAGGCCCGTTAAACCTATGAAATTCACGTGAAGGATGATTCCAATACAAATAATCATCTAAATCTTTTATTTCCAATTCTCTTAAGACAATATTAATTGATTTAAGCATACAATTCCCCCATAAATATTTTAAATTAGTGTGCTTCTATATAATTTATCTTTAATCACAATTCAAGTTTTTTTATTCTAGTATGTTATGTTGCATAACTACTGAATACCCAAACCAAACATTCTCTGGCATTACAATGTGTCTGTATCCACTAAGGTTGTTTCGCATAATATACTTCTCTCAATACTAACTACCTTCATTCTATTTTACATGATTTGTCATTAATTTATCAAGTTGTTCTACTTATTTATTTTTCTACAAGTCCAGTATCCTTAAATTTATCTACAAATATTTTATTTAATTTATTCAATTTTCCCTTTAAAACTAAGGCAAGCACTATAGAAATAACACAATATATAAGCAGCACCGATATATTATACGATAGAATTTCAGGTATAATTCCTCCTACTGTTTCCCTCATACCTGATATGGCATAAGTAAAAGGTAAAAATGGATTTATGTGTTGAAAAAATGGAGGAGTTACCTGTATTGGGAACGTACCTCCTGAAGACGATATTTGGAGTACAAGAAGTATTACACATACGGCCTTCCCTACATTTCCTAAAATAGATACTAAAGTATATACAATCATTGAAAAAACTATGCTTACAAACACTGAATAGAGAACAAATGCTAATTTATCCGAAGCATAGGTCTTAAGAATAAATAAATCTCCTAAAGTAACAGTAAGTGCTTGAAGAATAGCTATAGTTGCGAAGGTTAAATATCTTCCAAAGTAAACCTGATATATCTTAAGCCTTTTACCTTCTTCTAAAGGATGAACCTCCATTGAAAGTATAGAAACAAGTATTAAACATCCAACCCAAAGTGAAAGAGTTGAAAAAAATGGTGACATAGCAGAACCATAGTTAGGAATTGGAAATATTCTATTTTCCTTAATTACTATAGGGTTTGATATAAATTCACTTTCCTTTTTAGCATCATTTTTCAAAAGCCTTATTATTTCATTAAGACTTACATCCTCATCTAGTGACTTAATTCTTTGTACAAGGGAATGTATAGACTCTTCAGCCTGAGGAAGTCTTTCCCTTAAAAGCTTTATTTCCTGCATACCTATAGTAACTGCTCCATAGCTTTTATTGAGAAGATCTATTACGGTTGGTAAATCATTATTGGCGTCTTGTAAAAGTTTTAAGCTGTTTGTTGCTGTAGAAACTAATCCATCCATTATTGCATTAATATTTGGTACTATGCTGGAGTCAAAATCATTTACCAAAGTGCTTAAAAGTGTATTTGTTTCCTTTATCTGTTCGTTAATTCTATTTAATATATCTATTGAAGGTGCAGTTCCCTTATCAATATTCTCTATAACATTATCTATAAGACTCACTTCATTCTCTAATTTATTTCTTATATTTGTAAGCTTGCCTACAAAACTATCTATCACTCCATTATTAGATGATTCTTGAAGACTTTGCATAAGTTTAATCACAGTATCAATCTTATTTATAACATTAGATAATTTATCTCTGGCTCTTGAAAACATATCTCTAGCTTTACTAGTATCTGTAGCTATTAACTCCGATGCTTCTGGAATCATAACCTGTAAACTAGAAAGTATATCTTCTGCTAAAACTAAATCTTGTTTAATAACTGGAGCTGACTTTTCCACTCCATCCTTTGCCTTAACTAAAAAACCTTGTGCCTTTTCTGCAACATCTGCACTCTTTGATACAGTATCCTTTACTAATGGCATATTTTCTTGGACTTTTTTCATGAAATTTTCTAAAATCACGCCTTCACTATAAATACTATCTACTGCTTCATTTATCTTAGGTGTTTTCATATCTATCTCAAAAAGTATCCTTTTAAAATTTTCTAATTCTGGTTTTTTTATATCTAATTCTACCCCTAATTTATTAAACAAATCAAAAATTATTCCATTTACCATTTGAACAAAAGCTTTGTCTACCTCACTTTGAATGTTTGTTACACCCTTCTTTGTAATTTTAGGGGCTACAGCATTTATTTTTTCATTTACAGAATATATAAGTTCCGGTTTTTGAGGATTATTTTCTATTATAGAAAGTATTTTAGTTGAAAAATCCTCTGTTATAATTATGCTAGCATAGTACTTTCCATAATTCACTCCCTTTTGCGCTTCCTTGGAATCCACAAACCTCCATCCTATATCTTTATTTTCTTTCAACTTTTTTACAACTTCTGCTCCTACGTTTACTTTAGTGTCTTTTAAATTTCCTCCCTTGTCTTTGTTAACTACAGCCACAAGTATTCCAGAAGTGTTACTATAAGGATCCCAAGAAGATTTTATATTAAACCAAGCATAAAGGGCAGGCAAAATCATAAGACCTAATGCCACCACTAAAGCTACCCAATTAAATAATATACTTTTTATATCCCTTTTATAGATTTTAAAAATATTCTTCATATTGCTTCAGCCTTTCCTAATACATATATACCTTTATTATTTTAAATAAGACAAAAACAATACATGGCAATTCATTCTTAAAAATCTACCATTTTTCTCAGGTATTAATCTAAACTATTTATCTACAATTAATTTGGTAATTATAGATAATATAAAAAGATACCCAGTAGATAAGTATTTTAAACTATCTACTGGGTATCTTTCATACTATATTTGATTTAAAAGCTACACTCATATTTTTACCTGCTTTCCATTATAGCAAGGGCAACAGCACCTACAACTCCTGCATCAGTACCTAAAGCTGCTGGAACTATTTTGGTGTTTTCCCACATAGCTTTAAAACATCTTTCTTTTACTACTTCTTTTACCTTATTAAATACTATTTCCCCACCTTTTGATACTCCTCCTCCTATTATAACCATTTCTGGATCAAAAGAAGTTATAATATTAGCTACACATATACCTAAATAGTTTAAAACTCTATTAAGAACTTTAGAAGCTATATCATCACCTTTTTTCGCTTCTTTAAATACTTCATAAGCTGTTATTTTTTCATAGTCAGCTAGAGAAGTTTTTTCTCCTTTTTCTACCTGATCTTTTGCAATTCTTGCTATAGCTGTACCTGATGCTAAAGCTTCTGCACATCCATAATTGCCACAATTACAGCGTGGACCATCCTTTTCTAATGTCATATGACCTATCTCTAACGCATTACAGGTATTTCCTCTATATATCTTTCCATTTAATATAGCACCACCGCCTATACCAGTGGATACTGTGATAAATACCATGTTACTTGTTCCTTTTCCTGCCCCAAAAGCATATTCCCCTATGGCTGCTGCATTAGCGTCGTTATCTAAATAAACATCTATGTTAAACTTGTCTTTTAAAGGCTTAACTATATTAAAATTTTTAAAAGGAAGATTTGGCGTAGTTATAATTTTTCCTTCCTTAGCATCTAATGGACCTGGAGAGCCAATTCCTATAGATAAAATTTTATTTTTGCTCACCTTAGACTGAGTAATTACTTTTTCTATAACAGTTATTATTCTTTCTAATACTGCCTCTTCTCCTTGTTCTGCCATTGTTGGAACTGTATATTTTGAAACTATATCCCCTTTTAAGTTTGCAACAGCTCCACATATTTTCGTTCCACCTAGGTCAATTCCTATAACGTATTTGTTTTCCATAAAACCCTCCTGTTTATATGACTAATAGCATAAACGTAAAAAATATTGCTAGATAACAATGAAAAACTTAGTTCATAGTTTCCAGCAACATTTTTTATTTCGTAGATTCTATTTATACAATATATTCTATTCTAGAATTTTAACATTTTATTAAAGCAAAATTTTTATAATATAGCCTAAAAATTAAATCTTCTATAAAAGCAAATACACCCGATGTTATAAAATATATTCCTATAGCTATTGGTGCCTTTATAGTTATTAGTATACTTATTATACTAGCAGCCAAAATTCCACTTTTTGATGTTGGTGCATTAAATACATTTAAATATTTTATATACGGTACCAATGCTGGAAACATTTGAACTGCTGCATATATTATTGGAATTATAAAATAGCTGTCATTAGCTTTTAAACTAGCTACCCATGGAACAATGGCAGTTCCAACTTGAATAGGCATTGTTAAAACTACACTATATAATGAATATATTACAGGCATTTGAACCATGCTTATTAAACACCCTAACATGCTTTTCGCATTTTTTTTAGCATATTCAATATCTAATTTCTCCAACATTTTTTTATTATTTTTATGTTTTTCCTTTAATTCTTGTTGTTTTTTTAACAACTCTTGCTGATTTACCATAGCCATTCTTTGTTTTATTGAAAATGGAAGCACTACAAATTTTACTATAACCGTAAGTAATACTATAGCAATACCCCAGTCTCCAGTAAAATTATACATGCTTTGAAGTACTGTATTTAAAGTTTTAAAAATGATGTTCATTATATTCTCTCCTCAAATTTTAATTTTTGATATGTCTTAAACATCATTTCAATTAAAAATGTACACAAAACCGCCATACACCATACTTTTCATAAGCTTCATAGTCTTCTACCCACAACTTTTTTGTGTAACAAACAAACTTTATTACATCTATATTATTTAAATTTATACTTAATTTATATTTTTTGTAGGAATAAATGGTGTATGAAAATATACTTACAATACACAAAAACATTAAAATCATCTGAACAAAATTCAAAATATCAAATTTCATACCATTCACTCCTTTCATTTTAAAATAAATTTTACTACTATAAATGGTATTTTACAACTCTTTAGCATAAAATTCAAGTGAATTTTTATTAAGTATAAGTTATCTCATTCAAATAAATATGATAAGATTATTAAAAATAATAACCCATTAGGTGTAGTTCATAAAAGATACTACCCATAAAAATTTTAACACAAATATGATTTGACAAAAATATATGCTTATAATCTATATTTCTTTTCTCTGTTTAACAATTTATCATGGCATCTACCCAAAAATAAAATTGAAAATGAAGCTCCAATTAACGCAAAAGTCATATCCCATTGAGTATCCCACACATCTCCTTGAGTGCCTAAAAAAGCTTCTGCAGCCTTTCCAGTAGCTTTAGCCACCCCGAACTCTACCAGTTCATAGAAAGCACTAATAGCAAGACATGTGCATATTACAAGGAAAATAAGCCATTTTTTCCCCTTAACCACAGCTTTTTTTATAAATATTTCTCTAAATACAATTGCAGGTACAAACCCTTGTACTATATGTCCAACTCTATCATAATAGTTTCTGCTCAACTGAAAATTATCTCTTATCCAATTGAACAAGGGCACCTGTGCATAGGTATAATGACCTCCAATTATCAATATGATAGCATGCATCCATATTAAAACATAAGCTAAATTTGTAAATTTAAATTTAGAATAAATAGATGTAAAAACAACCCCTGCAATCATTACAGGAAATACCTCTAAAAACCAAGTAAATCTATCATAAGGGTTAATTCCAGATAAAATAAGTATTATTATAATACTTATTAAAAGGAGTTTATGGAAGTCCTTTTGTTTCATATCATCTTTTCCTCCTTTTTTAAATTAATCTACTTAGTACATTATCGTAACTTGAACAAATTACTTTTGCTTTTTAGACATAAGAAAAGACCCATGTACTGGGTCTTTTTCTACAATACTAGGTCTGCCATCAATATTCCAAGTATATTTCCTTCTTTATCTTTTATAGGTACTGACATAGCAATACAATAATTATTAGTATCTACAGATATATATGGTTCAGACATAAATTCTTTTCCTTCTATAGCTTCCTTAAAATATGGTCTATGTGCAAAATTAACATAGACTTGTTCTTCTGTGTAGTCTAATGTAATAGCTTTTCTTAAACCACCTTTTTGCATTAATGCAATTAGTTCAAAATAACCATGCGTTTTTATTTCTTTCTTTAAAATATCAGTACAAAGACTATACTCCATAGTTTCTAACTGAGGAATTTTAGCTAACTCTTTTAGTTCCTTCATACCATTATTAATGTATTCTTTAGTTTTTTCATCTATTTTATAGTTTTTTATAAAACTAAATATGTATTTTTCTATATCTTTATTCATATCTAAAAGTTTTTCTAATCTATTAGCAGTATTTTCTGTAATAGAATATTGCTCCTCTGAAACTGCAACTACTTCTTCTGTTGATGCAGCTATACTTTCAAAAGTTTCATGAGTATTTTCAATTATGTTACCTATTTTGTTTACTTTATTTAGTTGATCCTCAATCTCTATATCTATATCCATAAAGGCACTAAAAGTACCTTGTGTGTCTTGATTTATTTTATTTAGATATTCCCTTGTAGTTTTTGAAAAATCTATATATTCATTAATGCATTTAGTTTCATACTCCATTTTAGAAGATATATCCGTTATTTCATCCTTTATTCCATCAACAATTGCCTGAATTTGTTTTGCTTGATCAGATGAACTTTCTGATAGTGTTCTAACTTCTTCTGCCACTACTGCAAACCCTTTTCCATATTCTCCTGCACGAGCAGCTTCTATAGAGGCATTTAACGCTAATAAATTTGTACCTTCACTTATTTTGCTTACTTGATCTACAATGTTCTGAATTGTAGAAGTTTTATTTTGTAAATTTTTTATTTTATTCATTGTATCTATACTCGAGTTTGCAGAATCATTCATTTTATCTATTAGAACTTCAAAATTTTTGTAACTATTATTTATGGTTTCTTGACTTGTATGTGCCATTTTTTTTATTGATTCAGATTTATTAGCTATATTTTGTGCAGAGCTTATAACTTCTACAGAATAACTTTTAACATCTTTTATTAAAGTTGTTTGCTCTTCCATTCTTTTAGATATTTCATTAATTACATTAGTAGTCTCTTTACTAGATATTTTTATATTTTCTGCATCTTTATTTAAATCATTTGTAAAATTTATAGTTTTATCGGTTATAGTCATAACTTGAGCTACCAAAGCTCTAAATTTAACTATAAGATTGTTGAGATTAGTGTATAGGTTATTAAATAAACTTTCTTTATTTAAATTTACTTTTTGAGTTAAATCTCCCTGTGATATGTTGTACAATAAATTATTTGTTTTTCCAAAAGTTTTATTAAAAAGCGTAAGAAATATAATACCTAATGAACTTACGATTATAAAACTAAAAATACAAAATATTATACTTCCATATAATACAATATTTTTCGATTCGCTTCCCATATTTACTGAAAATTTAAAGATACTGTAAAATATTATAGATAAAATTATGGGTAATATTAGACATATACATGCCAAAAGTGTTATTAGTTTGTTTTTATTCATATATTTTCCTCCTTAAAATTAAAACCAAGTTCAATTATACATCTTTTTATAATGGTTTTAAATACTAAATTTAATTTAATTTTGAATTCATTTCAAATTACTATTAATATAATTTTAATAGAGGCTTCATACACTGGGATTAATAACTTAATATACAAAATCCCCTTGTAGAAAGCCTCTGTTTGTAAATTCCTGTGATTATTAACAAATTGTTCACTCCTGTTTGTATAAAAAGAATGTAGTGTCATTTAACACTACATTCTTTATTTCTCTAAATCATGTCTCTTAATCCCATTAGCACTGCTAACTTTGCCATATTAAATATGGAGTTTCTTTCTTCATTAATTACTATTTTTTCACTTATACTGCTACCATCATCACTTACAGTGAATAAAGATGCTACATTTCTTTTAAAAGGATATTCCACTAGGTTATTTAATATATCATTAGCACTTTCACGTTTATTCAATAAATCATACAAATAAATTAAAGTATTTGAAGATTTTTCTATGTTTTTTTCCTTAAAGACTTGCTTTTCTTTAGCTTTATCTAAAGCTAAGATTATCATTTTAGCCGTTTCATTTTCCATTTTAAAATCTGGACTAACACATTTATTGCATATAAACTCTAATGACTTGTTTAATTGATTAAAATATATATCTATATTTTCATCGCCTAAAATGAATGCTAGTAAAACCATTGCGGTAGTTTCTACTTTATCTTCTGTATTGCTGTCTTCATAATCCACAAAAGCTCCTTCTGCAAATTGATTTTTAGCAATTATCCTTAAAAGTTTCTCTCTGGTGTACTTCCTATTAAGATATACATTATCATCCTTAAATTTTGAAACTTTTTCTTCTTTCATTTCATCTCTATGAGTTTTATATAAAAATCCTGATCTATCTACTTCTTCAATTTCTTCTTCACCAATTTCTTCTGATAATGTATTTTCCTGTACCTTAATAGGAATTATATTCTTAAGCTGTATTCCAAGTACTGGCTCCTCTCTAAGTTCCATGAAAATGAATGTAGTTTCATCACTTATTAATCCATTATTTTTAGATATTTGGATTACCTTTTTCTTCATAGCTTCTCTTACTTCTCCACGTTGTGATCTCATGTGCATTTCAATAGAATTGATTCTCTTTCTTGCCCATATTTTTTTAAGTAGATTAGCATTATCTTCTGTATTAAAATTATCTAAATTTATTTTTCTTATATAATCTTTATCCCCAACTTTTCCACGTATAGTTATTGATTCACTTATTTCTCCTATCACATAAGCAAAAATTGAAAAAGCTTCCCTATCATACATATAATCTATAGTTCTTGGATAAGTTGATTGTACCTTCATATTGCCCCAATCTATTTGAACATCATCTACCTCTGGATTTTCAATTCTTTTGAACTGCTTTAATACTACATATTCAATTCTTTGTCCCTTATTTATAAACTCAGCCTTTCCAAAACTCTCATGTGCCAATTTATTTAGAAAATAGTTATTAGTCTCTGAATCTACACCAAAGGCAAATATTCTATTATCTCCAATATTTTCTCTAACATATGTTAAAATTTCTTCTTCTTCCTCTACCTGGTCATCTGTGAAAATTAATATGGTATTATGACCACCTTCGTTTTCAATGCTGTACTTTATACCACCAAAAATATCTGCATCATCTTCTGTCTCAAGATCTTCTATCCACTTAGATGCCATTCTCAATGTGTCCGCATTAAATTCAGCCATTCCTTCATCCCAAAAATATTTTAAAGTTTCTCCCATAGCTACAATATCAAAGGTATCTCCCTCTGAAAGATTTCTTATACAAAGCTGTAGTGCATTTTTAGCCTGCTCTATTTTGTCACCTTCCATTGTATCTGAAATATCTATAAGAAAAACATAACTTTCCTTCTTTTCATCTTCCAAAGAATCTAATCTAGGAATCATTCTAATATAAACTATTTTCTTTTCTTCATCATTTTCCTTATATTCATAGATCATTCCATCAGATTCTAAAGATTCTTTCTCTTTCATAATAAGAATAAAATCTCTATCCATAGACTCATACTCTTCTTGCAAATTAATTTTAGCTACAGTTTCTCCTTCTCTTTCTACTTGCAATTTATGATAAGGAGATTGGAAGTCCAATTTACAAAGAGATTCTACTATAATATTAGTTCTAAACTCAAATTCATCTTCATCTATATTTTTATTTATAATCCTCTTTGCTAAATTATGCTTTAGCTCTTTAAATTTAGATTTTTCGTCTACCTTTATCGGTTCAACTACAGCTGGAATCACAAGTTTAAAAGTATTATCTTTATATTCAAGCTCATCTATGTATGATAATTTTATCTTAACAGTTTCACCTGATATGATTTTTCCTATAGTCATTTTAAATAGATGAGGTTTAAATTCTTCTAGTAAAAAAGTATTATCTCCCCTAGTTTTTGCATTTTCATAAACCTTAAACGCCTTTTCTTTTTCTTCTACCACAGCTTTTAATGTTCTTCCACCTATTTCTGCCTCAAAGCCAGATATTATAGCAGTTTTAGGTATTGGAAAAATATATACACCTTCTATATCCCCATCACTCTTATTCTCATATACTTGATTTATAGCTATTTCTGCATATTCACCACAAATATTACCATTTATACCAACTTTTTTCAACATTATTCCTTGGTCATTACCTTTAATCTCTTTTATGCTATATGCCATTTAACTAACCTCCTTTTATAAACTTTTCTCTAAATGCATAAAGTTAAAAATATTATAAACTTACCTTTATTTTATTCTATGAAAATGAATAATATCCTCTACAAAACATTATTTTTTAATAAGAGTAACACAATTGTAAAAATAAATACAGTATAAGTCAACCACATTTTTCAAAAAAATTTATATATTTTAAGTATTTTAAATTAAATAATCACAATTCTATTTTAAGTATTTAGTTGAAAAAATATTTTTTTGATAATATACTAAGGAGTGTTATAAGGCATCTTCAAAAAATTAACTAGTCGGTATTCTGGTCTATTTTGTGTTATGCTTCATCGCCATAACCCTTACATAGCCCACTATGCACAGGTCATGGCTCTTGGTCTATCACAAAACATCCTCAGAATCTTTGACTTGTTACTTTCTTTCAGATGCCTAAAGAAAAGTGCTAGAAAGGATTTGTGAATTAAATGAACTTAATATCTTTAGAAAATATATGCAAAAGTTATGGTGAAAAAACTCTTTTAAATAATATATGTCTAGGTATAAATGAAGGAGAAAAAATAGGTGTTATTGGGGTAAACGGTACAGGTAAGTCTACCCTATTAAAAATATTAGCAGGCTTAGAAACCTGTGATAGCGGTAATATAATAACTGCAAATAATTTAACCATAAATTATCTTTCTCAAAATACACATTTTCATGAAAATGCCACAGTTATAGAACAGTTATTTAAAGGTGATTCTCCCATAATGAAGGTTTTAAGAGAATATGAAGGTACCCTTAAATCCTTAGAAGAAAAGCCCGATGATGAACTTAAACAGAAGAAACTTTTAGATTTAACCTCTAAAATGGATGCATTAAATGCATGGCAAATAGAAAGTGATGCTAAAAGTATTCTTACCAGACTTAATATTTTTAATTTTGATGCTAAAGTAGGAACTCTTTCTGGGGGTCAGAAAAAAAGAATAGCTTTAGCAGGTGCTTTAATAACTCCTGCTGATTTACTAATTCTAGATGAGCCTACTAATCATATTGACAATGAAACTGTATCTTGGCTAGAAAATTATTTAAATAGTAGAAAAGGCTCTTTACTTATGATTACTCATGATAGATACTTCCTAAATAGAGTAACTAATAGAATAATAGAGCTTTATAATGGGAATCTTTATAGTTATGATGGAAACTATAGTGTGTTTTTAGAAAAAAAATTAGAAAGAGAAGAGTTGGAAAAGAGTTTACAAAGTAAGCACGAAAACCTCTTTCGTAGGGAATTATCTTGGATAAAAAGAGGTGCAAAAGCTAGGAGTACAAAGCAAAAAGCTAGAATTCAGAGATTCGAAGAACTAAAAAATAATAAAATGGATAAAATTGAAGATAGAGTGCAAATGTCTTCAGCAAGTACAAGATTAGGTAGAAAAGTTATAGAAATAGAAAACATAAGTAAAAGCTTTGAAAATAAAAAAATATTAGATAACTTCAGCTATATATTCTCCAAAAACGATAGAGTAGGTATAATTGGTTTAAATGGAATTGGTAAATCCACATTCTTAAATATGTGTGCTGGAAAAATCCGTCCAGACTGTGGAGAAGTATCTATAGGCGAAACAGTAAAAATAGGGTATTTTTCTCAAGAAAATACAGAAATGAATGGAAATTTGAGAGTTATAGAATACATAAAAGAAGTTGGTGAATTTTTAAAAGCTTCAGATGGTGAAACAATAAGTGCTTCTGCAATGCTAGAAAGGTTTTTATTTACCCCTGAAATGCAGTGGACACCTATATCAAAACTTTCTGGAGGTGAAAAACGAAGACTGCAATTACTAAAAGTGCTTATGGAAGCTCCTAATGTATTAATGCTAGATGAGCCTACTAACGATTTAGACATAGAAACCTTAACTATATTAGAAGATTACTTGGATCAATTTTCTGGTGCAGTAATCGCTGTATCACATGATAGATATTTTTTAGATAAGACGGCTGAAAAACTTTTGATTTTTCACGGAAATTGTTCTATAGAGCATTATACTGGAAACTATAGTGAATATATAGAGAAATATGAATTTGAAAAAAAGGAAGAACTAAAAGAAACTAATAAAAAAGATAAAAAAATAAATTCTAAAGAAGAAAGAAAGAAAATCAAAACCCTAAAGTTCTCATATAAAGAAGAAAAAGAATTTGAACAAATAGATGATCTTATTGCAAATGTGGAAAATGAAATAAACGTTATAGATTCTCAAATAAATGCTTCTGGCAGCGACTATGATTTGCTTCAAACATTTTTATTACAAAAAGAAGAATTAAACGAAAAACTTAACTCTTTATTAGAGCGTTGGACTTACTTAAACGAACTTGCAGAAAAAATAGAAAATGCTAAATGTATGGATTAACATCCATACATTTAGCACTTTATTTTATTTAAAACTTTATTCTACTTCCTGAATGCTTATCTGTCTTATATGTTTAGTATGGCTCCATTCTTTTTTATTCTTATCCATTATTCCTTGAATAGTTATTGGTATCCAAGTTATCATATATATTGCATATATTATATACCAAACAAATATCTTCAATGAATGTTTTTTGTCAACAATATATAAAGCTATTAAGAATGCTGCTATATATACCACATTGAACATAATTACATATTCTATTGGAATTTTTGATATTCCTCCAATACGATACGGATCTTCCACCCAATTTTTAAACTTTATAAAGGATACAATATTTAAAGAATACATAAAGAATACCGCAAACATCTTTTTAGATATTTTTTTATCTAAAATCATTATAAATGGTGTAAACAAAAATTGAGACATACTAAACACTGCCCATCCATATTCAGTAGTTCCAAATAACTCATTAATAGTATATATACTGTACCCAGTACTAATACTTTGAATCAAAGTAAGTATTCCACTAACTGCTATAAGAAGCGTGACAAAAGGTTGCATAGTATATAGAGCACAATCAAAAAGGACAAAATCTCTCTCTTTTATAGCCTTTTTCATAAGCTTTAAAAAGAATCTTGAATTTACATCTGCAAACCCCTGCATCCATCTTTTTCTTTGATGCCATGATTGTTTTAAAGTTAAAGGCTTTTCATCATATACTATTGCATTGTGAGCCCATCCTACTTTATGTCCATTAAGCACTAATTTACATGTAAATTCTAAATCCTCAGTAAGACAAGTAGCTCCCCAACCAAGCTTTTTAAGTATTTCTGTATCCATACAAAAGCCAGTACCACCTATTTGATTAGATAGTCCTAGGTTTGCCCTTGCTAACTGAAACAATCTGTTAGCAGACCAAAAAGATATAGAATAAGCCTGAGTTATCCATGAATCATTAGGATTTTTACTATCTATGTATCCTTGAACAACTTTATAACCGTTCATTAATTTATAATTCATTTCATTAAGAAAGTTTTTTGAAACTAAGTTATCTGCATCAAAAATGGCTATGGCATCATATTTATTATCCATTCTAAATATTTTATCAAACATCCATTCTAATGCATAACCTTTTCCTCTCTTATCTGGAACTTTTCTTTCATACACATTTACATTATGTGATTTAGCAATAACCGCAGTTCTATCAGTACAGTTATCGGCAATAACAAAAATATCATACAAATGCTTAGGATAGTCTATATCCTTAAGACTTTCTATAATTTTGCCTACAACCATCTCTTCATTGTGTGCTGCAACTAATAGAGCAAATTTCTTTTCTGCTTTACAACTTTCTACTCCTTTATCCTCTTTTTTATAAAGTCCAAACAAAGATAGTATTAAATAGTACATTGTAACTATAAATACAAATATTTGAAAAACACGCGTGGAATTATAAACAAAATTTTCCATTACAAAATCCTTCCTTTTATGTTATATTATATTATCTCTTTCATTGTGTATTAGACATAAAATACCGTATATCATGATACCACAAATTTTTCATTTCAAGCTATTTGTTTGAATTTTCTGATTATTGTTCTTCCTTATTTTTCCTATAGATTTCATTTATAGATCGAGTTTTATTCATTCTAAAAATCTATAATATATAACATATAGGTATGCTATAATTTACTTGAAATTAATGTTGCTTTACATATTAATTTAACCTAATTTTTTTAAAATATATAATTAATTTTTTGAAAGGTGGTACTCTAAAATGGAAAATATAATTGATTGCAAAGGTCTAAAATGCCCTCAACCTGTTATTAATACAAAAAAATATTTTGATTCTATAGAAGGTGGTCAAGCTACA